>NZ_JASVEJ010000020.1:0-40623 GCF_030285425.1 Geitlerinema calcuttense NRMC-F 0142
ATCAAACCCGACTACCACGAAGCTTGGTCTAACCGGGGTGTGGCGTTCTTTAAGTTAGGGGAATTAGAAAAGGCGATCGCCTCTTACGACAAAGCCCTTGAAATCAAACCCGACGACCACCAAGCTTGGTTAATGGCAGGACAAGCAGTAGGTAAATTAAGCCAATATCAACTTCAGTCTCCTTACCTCCTCGCCTTGCACAACCCCATCCTCAAACAATGGGGCTACAACGGAGAAATTACTATCTATAAAGCAGGCTTAGAACAGTGTCAACAAGACACCCATCCTGAAGGCTGGGGCCTGTTGCATCGTTTCATGGGCAGGGCGCACTACTTCCAAGGGCGACGAGATAGCCACAACCGTCTCCTATGGCGCGAAGCGGTGAAAGAATATAACCTCGCCCTGCAAACCCTCACCCCCCAAGCCTATCCAGAACGCCATCTCGAAGTCTTGCAAGACTACCTAAAAATCCTGTTCGCCTGGGAAGCAACAGAAAAAGCCCAACAAATTCGGCGAGATGGCACCGATCTTTTCAACCGCCTGCTAGCTGAATGCAAAAGCCCCGCTAAAAAACAACAACTCGAACGCCAATTCGCCAGCTTCCGCCAATTAACCGTAGACATCATCATCCAATCTGGCAACTGGTGCGCCGCCCTAGAACTCGCAGAACAAGGCAAAAACACCTGTCTCTCCTGGTTCCTCGATATCAACCAATCCCCCACCTACAGCGAGATTCAACAACTCCTCGCCCCCACCACCGCCATCGTCTACTGGCATCTCAGCCCCATCGCCCTGCATACCTTCCTCCTCACCCCCAATGCAGCAACCCCGCATTTAATCTCCTCCAACTCCCCCCAAACCGAAACCCAACAAGCGATCGAACATTTACAACGCTTTGAAACCTGGCTAAAAACCTGGAACGAACAATACAACGCCTACCGCCCAGACAAAAAAGACAAACAACCCCAAGACACCGCTTGGCGCGACACCCTCCCCCAACGCCTCCACGAACTCAGCGACATCCTCCAAATTCCCCACATCCTCACCCAACTGCAAAACACCCCCATCCAAACTCTCATCCTCATCCCCCACCGCGACTTACACCGCCTCCCCCTGCATACCTTCTTCATCGACTCATTCACCACCTGCTACCTCCCCAGCGCCGCAATGGGACTTTTGCAGAGTTCTCCATCCTCGCCCTATACCCACCTCGTCAACATCGAATCTCCCAACAGCACAGGCCTCCCTCGCTTACCCGATGCAGAGATAGAATCCGAAATTATCCGCCAACTCTTCCCCACCGTCACCAGCCTTTGCGACGCAGAAGCGACCCAAACCGAAGTTCTCAAAGCCTTACAAACCCAAGCTCAAGTCTTCCACTTTACCGGACATGGGATGTATAATTCTCGCCAACCCAGCCTATCCGCCCTCGCCCTCAGCCAAAAAGATCAACTCACCGTAACAGATCTCGCTAAACTTCCTAAAGAAACTCACAAAGAACGCCCTTTAAATCATTACCACCTCGCCACCCTCTGGGCTTGCAAAACCGCTATTACAGGCAACGAAACCATTACCACCGAGTATGTCGGTTTAGTCAGCGTCTTTTTAGGCTTAGGCGTGCATCAAGTCCTCAGTACCCTGTGGACTGTTGAAGATACCTCCAACGCTTTACTCAGCGTCGAATTCTATCGCTTAATGGTTCAAGAATCCTTAACCCCACCCCTCGCCCTCCAACAAGCCCAAAACTGGCTAAAAACCGTCACCAACGCCCAACTTACCCAATGGTACAGCCAACAAGCAAAAGAATTTACTGGCAAAGGCGCAAGACACTACCAACGTGCCGCCAAAAATCTTCAAACCGATATTGAAGGAGCTAAAATCGATCCAAACGATCGCCCCTACAAACATCCTTACTACTGGGCTGCTTTTACACTCTCAGGTAATCTATGAAAGTTACAGATGCCAACATTCTCAAAGCCTTTCTCGTTGCCCTTTCCCAACTCAGCGAACCCCTACCCGAAACCTTAAACCAACAGATTAATGCCATTGGTTTAGCCCTAGCTAAAGGTGATACAAAAGCTATAGAGAAACTCGAAGAAATTGCTTACAATAACCCGCAGCTTGAACCCCTCTATGATGGCATTGCTTGCGATCTCCAAAAGAAAGAATCCGAACAAGAACGCGATAAACTATTTGAACCCAATAGCCTCCCTTTAACGGATCGAAGTGACTTAACGCTTCAAGAAAATATTGTTGCCCCTTTACTCCCTCCTCCTCCTCGCTTACCAGAGATTGCTACCCCCATTTTGCAATCTCCCCAACCCCAAGAAGCTGCTAAAGTACAACTAGCCAAAATAAATGAAAATCCGAATTGGTTCTTGGGGTTACTTTTTTAATGAGTCGCTTAATTTATCCGAATCTAGACTTATTGGTTTACCAACTCCGCGAAGGCTTTGGCGACGATGAAGCAACCCTTAAAGCCAACCATCAAGCCTTTTGGCAAAATCTCCCCGAAGAACTCCGTAACCCTACCCCTCTAGCAAATCACGCAGACAATTTATCTGCATCTGCTTTATCGATTGCCGATCTTTCTTTTCACCAAGAAGCTGAAGCCCCTCGCTTAGATTATTGCGAACTTCTACCCCTAGCTAACCTATCTAAATCGACTTATCCCTTTCCCGAAATATCCCAAGGTATTTATCCCATCCAAGGCTATTATTACCCCGTTCGGATAGAAGATACCTACGCCTTATTATTCGATTGCTATCAAAACGATCCGCACGGCATCGTAGATATCAAAACTAGCTTTGAAGCCTTAAAAACCGTCGCCAACAATAAAACTGGCAATCTCGGTAAAGTTTGGCTCCTTTCCGGTATCTTACCCCAAGATTTGACCGACGATCTCCAACAACTCGCCCAAGATAGCTATAACGCTTTAGACTTAGGAAAAGGCGAGGTTAAACCCGCCGGAAAATTTTGCGGTGCAAGCTGTTTTGAAGTTTGGAACTACCCCCGACGCTGGCAAAGCATTGATGAAAATATTCATGTTTTTATTGTATTTTTTCCTGATCTAGAAACAGCGAAAAACATGGCGGATGCCTACCGATATTGGTTGCGCTTATTTGCCTATCGCAGCAAAATCATGTGGGCTTACCTGCAAACCAGAGAAATTAAAAGACGCTTGCAAGATAGTTATAAAATAATTTTCAACCTAGCAAAAACGTTAAACCAGCTAAACTTAGTAGGTTATGAAAACAGTTTGCAAACCTTAGCCGAAACTCTTTCCAGTTACGTCCAAAATCTAAATTACCTAGAAATTCAACTGAATACCTTAAAAGTCAATCTTTATAACTATCAAAAAACGCTCAAAGATTTAAGTGAAAAATTTCCCGAAACTCAGCTAACCGAGCTATCACATTTCATCGAAATTGTCAAAGAAAAATATCAAGCTCAAATCGAATCTGATATTGCCAGCCTTAGCCCTGGCTTGCGAGTCTTAGAAGACTTAATTAACAGCATCCGAGGCAAAATCGAAATTCAACGAGCTAAGAGCGATCGCAATCTCAACTATATCATCGCCGGAGCCAGCATCGGACTTGCCACCAGTGGAGTCACAGCAACAATTCTTTCCACTCAAGTCTATCAACCTGAAAATACTCAAAACAACCGAATGCCATTCACACGGGGTTTCCTGTGGAGTCTATCTCCCATTTTCTTCTTTGTCTTCATTGGCGCAGTTGCCTGGTATCGCAAACGATGAAAAGTACGCCTTACCCATCTATCCCGTCGTCATTTTCTCCTTTGAGACACCCCAACGCCAAGAGAGCGATCGCTATCAGGTTGAATTCCCCGACCGCAGAGTGCTAGATTTTAGTTTCGTGGCTATCCAGCTTAATCGCCTCAACTGGCGGGATTTTCTCACCGCTTCCAACCCCATCGCCGCCGCCTTAATGACCAAGGGGTTAAACGTCTTTCAACTTGATTTTTAATTAAGTGAATCAACAACCGTAGTAAATAGGATTCAATGTTCCGAATCGTTACTTGCTTGCTCATCCCCTCCAATTCATCAACCAATGCTAGGGCGACTTCATAATGTCCCTCAACAATTGCGCTTCTCAAATTGACTAATTCTTGAACCATTGCTCAGGTTTCCTTTAGCGTCCCCTCTCCAGCGAGAGAGGGGCTTGAAAATAAGATTGTATGAGAGTGAAAATCTCTCTAAGCTAACTCGTCGGGATTGATACCCATCTCTCGCAAACGATCTGCTAGACGGTTAGCCCGCTGTTCGGCTGTTTCCGCCCGCTGTTCTACTTGTTGAAGTTGCTGTTCTAGCTGTTGCAGGCGTTCTTGTACGGTATTGTAATCGAGGAATGGCGAACCATCGGGACGATAGAGCGTCAGGGTTGTCGCGTTGAGTTCAAATTGGATTTGCAAACGGGGACTGATCCAGCTATTCATTTCATCAATTACGTTGAGACGTGCTTGTTCTGGCACTTCTCCTTGATTCCGCAGCCAACCGGAAAGGTCATTTTTATCTGGATCGTAGACGTAGTATTCCTCTACACCATAATCGTTATAAAACCAGAACTTGCGGGCCATTTCCTTGAGTCGGTTTCCTGGGGACAAAATCTCAAACACGACTTGCGGCGCGATGTCATTTTCCTGCCACTGTTGATAAGAACCGCGATCGCCTTTGGGACGCCCGATTGCTACCATCACATCGGGAGCCTGACGCAGCTTATTATTGCCCTCTACGGGATACCACAGCAAGTCCCCAGCGACGAAGACATCAGGATTGCTAGCAAACCACCAGGCGAGGTTATGATAAATAACGCTAATCCAGCGAAACTGAATCGTATTGTCTGCCATTGGTTGACCATCGCTGTCGGGGTAGATGATGGGTGATGAGGTATCGCTTAAGGTCGAACGTGAAGTCACCATAAGTCTAAAGATTGATCGATGGAGGGTTCCAGGTTAGCTCATTCCCAATCTAACCAAATTCTTATATCTGAATCGACGCCTGCACGGTAGGATTTTAAAGGACTTTAACAAAGCGGGTCAGATTTAGAGAACGTGGCAACTCAAGAGCGCAAACCGTTACTTCTAGACTTTGAAAAACCCCTGGTGGAGTTAGAAGCGCGAATTAAACAAATTCGCGAACTCGCCGAAGAGAATGATGTCGATGTCTCCGAACAGATTCGCCAACTCGAAGCGCGGGCGGTACAACTGCGCCAGGAAATTTTTACGGGACTTTCGCCCTCCCAACGGCTGCAACTGGCTCGCCATCCCCGTCGCCCCAGTACGCTAGATTACGTGCAGGCGATTAGCGATGAGTGGATTGAGCTACATGGCGATCGCTCTGGCTCAGACGATCCCGCCCTCGTGGCTGGTGTCGGGCGGCTTGCAGGGCGTCCTGTGGTCATGCTAGGACATCAAAAAGGACGAGATACCAAGGATAACGTGGCGCGAAACTTTGGGATGGCTTCCCCTGGGGGATACCGCAAAGCGATTCGCCTGATGGAACACGCCAACCGCTTTGGAATGCCCATTATCACTTTTATTGACACCCCCGGCGCGTGGGCGGGTGTGGAAGCCGAAAAGCAAGGTCAAGGGGAAGCGATCGCCTATAATTTGCGCGAGATGTTCCGCTTTGATGTGCCGATCCTCTGTACCGTAATTGGCGAAGGCGGTTCGGGGGGCGCTTTAGGGATTGGCGTGGGCGATCGCCTTTTGATGCTCGAACACGCCGTTTACACCGTCGCCACCCCGGAAGCCTGCGCCGCCATCTTATGGAAAGACTCAGCCAAAGCCCCGCAAGCCGCAGAAGCGCTGAAAATTACAGCTTGGGACTTAAAAAATCTTGGCATCCTCGATCGCATCATCCCCGAACCGATCGGCGGCGCTCATAGCGAACCCCTAAAGGCTGCCGCTACCCTCAAACAAGCCTTGCTCGACGATCTAGCTCAACTTGATGCCCTAACCAGCGAGCAACGCCGAGAATTGCGCTATCAAAAATTCCGCAATATCGGTGTTTTCCTGGAAGCCTCCGCCTAAAAAGCTCAATCTGGGTTGAGATAAAATCCCAGGACTTGGAGGGGAGTGATATAATTTCAGTAACATTTGTTCACAATTTTCTCAGTTCAAGTCTCCTGCTGACCTGAATGGATGGAAATTGCCAGGGAGTGCGATCGCCCTCTAACTCCGAGCGAGCATTGTCTGCACTTGCCCCGTATAGCCTCTGGAGATGCGATGGAGAGTATTTCATCCCCGAACTTGATGACAACCCGCCCCTGTGGGTTCGAGCTTGCCAACAGACGACATCCGATCCAGAGCCGCTTAGTTTCGCGTATTCCCAGACAGAATGCATTGTTAGATGGCGAATAAAAGATGACTTTTGCAACTCACAAGCGTGCCTTAATCACAGGCGCAAGTAGTGGAATTGGCAAAGCTACGGCCCTAGCCTTTGCTGAAGCTGGCATTCACCTAGCCTTAGTGAGCCGCAGCGCCTCTAAGCTAGAAGCCGTTGTCGCCCAAGCCCAAGCCCTGGGAGTAGAAGCTAAAGCCTATCCCCTAGATTTGGCAGAAGTCGGCCAAGTGAAAGATCGCATCGCCGCGATCGCCACAGAATTTGGACCGATTGACATCTTGGTCAACAATGCAGGCATCGGTTATACCGGAATGCTAATGGAAACCTCCCTCGCTGACTGGCAAAGCGTTTTGGATATTAACCTCACCAGCGTGTTTCAGTGCATCCAAGGAGTCATTCCCAGTATGCGCGATCGCGCCAGTGGCACCATCATTAACGTTGCCTCCATTGCTGCTCAAAATGCCTTCCCCAACTGGGGAGCCTACAGCGTTAGCAAAGCGGGCTTGTTGATGCTGTCCAAAATTCTCGCCACCGAAGAACGCAGCCACGGCATCCGCACGATCTGCATCTCTCCCGGTTCTGTCAATACTCCCATTTGGGATACGGACACGGTTCAGGCAGACTTTAACCGCAATGCCATGCTAACGCCAGAAGTCGTTGCCCAAACCATCTTGCACGCAGCCCAATTACCAGCATCCGCAGTCGTTGAAGAATTAACCCTGCTCTCCAATGCTGGTGTCCTTTAAGTTTTGAGTTGAGTTTTGTATTTATGACTATCGCTTCCTCAAACGGTTCTAGATTTTCCGATAGCGCTCAAGAAAAAGATGCGAACAACCGCCTTGTGACTCGTCCGGATCGTTCAACTTCCACCACCCAAAAAGCCACTGAAGCAAACATTAGCGACGAGCAGATGATGGAAGCCGTTCGCACCATGCTCTTGGATGTCGGTGAAGATCCAGAACGCGAAGGACTGATCAAAACTCCCAAACGGGTGATGGAAGCGATGCGTTTCCTCACCAGCGGCTACAACCAGTCCCTCGAAGAACTGGTGAATGGAGCCATTTTTGATGAAGGTCATAACGAGATGGTTTTGGTGCGCGATATCAGCTTATTTAGCTTGTGCGAACACCACATGCTTCCTTTTATGGGTAAAGCCCACGTCGCGTATATTCCCAACGAACGCGTTGTCGGTCTAAGCAAGCTAGCTCGTATTGTAGAAATGTATGCGCGTCGCTTGCAAGTGCAAGAAAGACTGACTCGCCAAGTCGCAGAAGCTATTCAAGAAATCCTAGACCCCAAAGGCGTCGCTGTCGTCGTCGAAGCCAGCCACATGTGCATGGTGATGCGCGGCGTGCAAAAACCCGGTTCTTGGACGGTGACAAGCGCAATGGTGGGAGTATTCCAAGATGACCAAAAAACCCGCGAAGAGTTCTTAAACCTGATTCGCCATCAACCCGCATTTTTCTAAATAACGCCAAGGTGGGTTAACTCCCACCTTTTTTTTGTTCTATCCTGGGTTGGAGAATGGAGATTTTAGCGCGTCGGTTGAATTGATGCCCACAAACCCTCACCGATTCATGAAATCTCCCTACTGAGTTTGGCAGAAAGTCGATGAAGAAAGCACTGTGGTTTATTGTTGCAGCGATCGCGCTAACCTATTTCCCCAGCAAGGCTACCCTGGCGCAAAATCTCAACTGTCCAACCCTCGATGAGGCGTTAGTCCCCTTAGAACATCCCGTTCGGACTCGCTTAAATCAGTATTATCGCGCCCAAGGTCATTCTGGCGAAGTGAGTAATATCGTGAGAGTTGGCAATTACGGTGCGGCTTACTTGTGGAACGCAGATGCCGGATCGGCCACGCCTCTGGCGATAGAATTTACAGGCGAGAGCTTTCAGCAAACTGCGATCGCCTCTTCTAGCGTTGCTGAGGTTTTAAAATCCTGGGGAGCTTCTGCCGATGTTGCTCAGTGTACATTGCAATTATTGGCAGAATCAGGAATTTGAACCCAAGGTTTTGATAACTGCTCAATGGTTCTATCAATTAACTCAAACCCCTGCGCCACAGACTCCACGCGGGAAAGCTGGCTTCGCAACTCTCCCGCACCGCTAAACCCTTTTGCATACCAAGCCATGTGCTTGCGGGCTTGTTGAATGCCGCGCTGCCCCTTATATTCATAGAGCGCCTGTAAATGTTCTTTCGCGCACTCCAAACATTCAACTGGCGTCGGTTTTGGCAAGCATTCACCCGTTTTGAGAAAATAATCAATTTCTCCCACTAAAAACGGATACCCTAGCGTTCCCCTCGAACACATAACCCCATCTGCACCCGTTGTCTCTAAACATTTAACCGCCGCTTCTATCGAAAAGATATCCCCATTTGCAATAACTGGAATCGACAGAATTTGCTTCACCCGACCAATCCATTCCCAATTTGCCGTACCATTGTAACCTTGGGCGCGAGTTCTACCATGCAGCGTTAACATTGCAGCCCCCGCATCTTGCATCCGTTGGGCAAAATCTAAGATATTAATTTCATCCTCAGACCAACCAATGCGGGTTTTTACAGTCACAGGAATATCTACTGCTTTCACCACTTCCCGAACAATCGCTTCAGCAATATCGGGTTGTCGCAATAGCGAAGAACCGCCCCCATTTTTAGTAATTTTATTCACAGGGCAGCCCATATTGATATCAATGGTATCAGCTCCCTCAGCCATTGCTTTTTGAGCCGCAGTGGCTAAAAAATCGGGGCGACAATCAAATAATTGAATGCTAACCGGGCGTTCGTTGGGATCGACTTCCATAATTTTAGGCAATCCCTTCACATGGTTTAAGCTAGAAGCTTGTACCATTTCGGTATACATCATCGAATCGGGTGCATAGCGCCGTACTAACCGCCGAAAAACCAAATCGGTAACGCCCGATAGAGGAGATTGTAAAACGCGGCTTTTGACCGTTACCGTCCCAATTTTTAAGGGAGTTGAAAGTCGAGCTTGCAATTCGGGGTTCAGGGCAATCATAGAAGAAAGCTAACACGGATAGGCGCGATCGCACTTTAGGCAAACTTTCCTTATTTTAGCTTAAATATCTGTTCTCCCGAACCAAACTCCTTAATATCGCATCTATCAATAGAAATAAAAAATTAAACTGAATAACTCCTTCAGATGAAGTAAGCGAGTCTAAATACTCAGTTGTTAAGATGAGCATACTTTCAATCTTCCGTCCTTTAACTAACCCAGTTTTATTGGAGAATACCTCATGAAAAATATTGTTTCTAGTGTCATGACCGCCTTAGCAATGGGAACTTCTGGACTTTTAGGAATGAGTGCTTTCGCTCCCTCTGCCGAAGCTCAACCCGCTCAACTTCTTCGTCCAGCTCAAGATAGAGAAATTACAGTCACTCAACTCAGAAACTCTGGTAGCTTAGGACTCAGAAGCCACTTTATTGATGTGGCCGTTCGAGACTACCCACTCAACGCGCTAAGAATTACGCTTCCCCCCGATGTTTATAGCGTTAACAATATTGAAATCAGAGATGCTTCTGGCGCAAGAGTTGAAGCTCAAACTATCAGAGAAGGTCGCGATTTAATGATTGCTTTTGACCAGAATGTTGTCAGCAATGATAATTTGCGAATCCTGATGGATGGGGTGAGATTAAGATTACCCGTTCTGAATACTGGCGGACATGTGGAATATCAAGTTGATGCAATGAAGGAAGGCTTTACCCAAATGCTACCTTTAGGCTTCGCCCGCGTTAATGTCCAAACCCAATCTTCCGGCAGCCAAACCTAGGGTTTTGCTCTCCCGATAAAGTTCTCAATTCTCAGAAGAGGTGAATTCACCTCTTCTTTTTTTGGTCAATTGAGGTCAAAGTGTACGGCAATTTCTAAAAACAAGGAGTGCTGAGTGCTGTAGCTTGCTTCCGCGTAGCGGTGTGCTGAGTGGGAGTAGAGTGCTGAGTTAATAGTGACCAAGTTTTACTATTTCTTCTTCCCCAACCCCTAACTCCCAATTCCCTTCTTCCCCCATCCTCTCCCTGAAAACAGCGTAATGACGGCAAATACAACAGTTGTTTTACGGTTTGCCCCAATGTATTCCACCGTTGAGCTACCTAAGATGAAATGTAGTAAAGCAAGCTCGATCTTAAACAAGATTGCAACCCGATCGAGGAGAGGTGGAGATGAAATCTTTTGTCTACTGGCAACCCTGGTCCGAAATTCAACCCTTACCATCCCAGTTAAAACCCGAATTGCACACAAGTCGCACAACTTCACCCCGCAATAGCGCGCGTCCTTCTCTTCCGGCCGTTGAAGTTCAAACCACTGAAGAGACATTAATTTTACAGGTTGAACTGCCTGGAGTGGAAGCCAAAGATATTGACTTACAAGTCACTCGCGATCGGGTTGCGATCGCCGTTAGCCGTTCGCGTCAAAACCAACCCCAAGGCGTTCTTTACTCCGAATTTCAGTATGGCGCATTTCAAAGAGCGATCGCCCTCAGCGAACCCATCGTTGCAGACCGCGTTCAAGCTAAATTAAACAACGGAATTCTCACCCTAACCCTGCCAAAACTCAAAGCCGTACAACCCGAAGTCGTGAGAGTCAAGCTAGATACTCCCTCAACTCAACCTCAAACAGAACATTCTCCTGCGATTAGCGAACATTCCTCCCCTCGTCAAGCGAACTTCTCAGAACTCGAAGATCCTTGGGTGGTTTCCGCCTCTGCGTAACCGTCCCTCCCTAGGTACGGTAAACCCCCCTTCATGAGATAGGCTAACCGCGCTCAGTATAGATAATTAATAATCTACGCGCTCATTCGTAGCCAACCTGCCCGCAAGAAGGCTTCTATTAACAGCTTTCCCTCACCCTCAACCCCCTGGCAAATTGCCGCCAGACTTCTGTAGTAACACTCTCATCGAAACACTCTTATGGCTAAAGTAGTTGGAATTGACTTAGGTACGACAAACTCCTGCGTTGCTGTTATGGAAGGTGGTAAACCCACTGTAATCGCGAATGCAGAAGGCTTCCGTACCACCCCCTCCGTCGTTGCTTACGCGAAAAATGGCGATCGCCTAGTCGGTCAAATCGCCAAACGTCAAGCCGTTATGAACCCGGAAAACACCTTCTATTCCGTTAAACGGTTCATCGGACGCAAATTTGACGAAGTAACCCACGAGTCCACCGAAGTTTCCTACAAAGTCCTTCGCGACAACAACGCTAACGTCAAACTCGACTGTCCCGCCCAAAGCAAGCAATTTGCCCCCGAAGAAATTTCCGCCCAAGTGCTGCGGAAACTGGTAGACGACGCCAGCAAATACCTCGGCGAAACCGTCACCCAAGCCGTAATTACCGTTCCTGCCTACTTCAACGACTCCCAACGGCAAGCCACCAAAGACGCCGGTAAAATTGCCGGGATTGAAGTTCTCCGGATCATCAACGAACCCACCGCCGCTTCTCTGGCTTACGGTTTAGACAAAAAATCCAACGAAACCATCCTCGTCTTTGACTTAGGGGGCGGTACCTTCGACGTATCCATCCTAGAAGTCGGCGATGGCGTCTTTGAAGTCTTAGCCACCTCCGGCGACACCCACCTCGGCGGCGACGACTTTGACAAGAAAATCGTAGACTTCCTGGCTGAAGAATTCAGAAAAGCCGAAGGCATTGACCTCCGCAAGGACAAACAAGCCCTGCAACGCTTAACTGAAGCCGCAGAAAAAGCCAAAATTGAGCTTTCTAGCGTCACCCAAGCAGAAATCAACCTGCCCTTCATTACCGCCACCCAAGACGGACCAAAACACCTCGATACCCAACTGACTCGCGGCAAATTTGAAGACATTTGCTCCGATCTGATCGAACGTTGCCGCATCCCGGTTGAAAACGCCCTACGCGACGCCAAACTGACCAAAAACGACATCAACGAAGTCGTCATGGTTGGGGGTTCTACCCGCATTCCTGCGGTTCAAGAAATGGTTCGCAAGATCCTCAAAGAACCCAACCAAACCGTTAACCCCGATGAAGTGGTTGCTGTCGGTGCCGCAATTCAAGCAGGCGTCCTCGCAGGCGAAGTCAAAGATATCCTTCTGTTGGATGTTACCCCGCTATCTCTGGGGGTTGAAACCCTCGGCGGCGTGATGACCAAAATTATCCCGCGCAACACCACCATCCCCACCAAGAAATCGGAAGTCTTCTCTACCGCTGTTGACGGTCAAACCAATGTTGAAATTCACGTTCTCCAAGGGGAACGGGAAATGGCCACCGACAACAAGAGCTTGGGAACTTTCCGCCTAGATGGTATCCCCGCAGCCCCTCGCGGCGTACCTCAAATCGAAGTCACCTTCGATATTGACGCCAACGGTATCCTGAACGTCACCGCGAAGGATAAAGGTACGGGTAAAGTCCAATCGATCAGCATCACGGGCGCTTCTACGCTACCAGGCGATGAAGTGGATCGGATGGTTAGAGAAGCAGAAAGCAATGCGGAAGCTGATAAAGCGCGTCGCGAGAAAATCGACCGCAAGAACCAAGCCGACGCCCTCACCTACCAAGCTGAGAAGCAAATTAGCGAACTCGGCGATAAGGTGCCCGCAGCAGATAAGACGAAAGTTGAAGGCTTGATTAAAGACTTGCGCGAAGCCATTTCTCAAGAAGATGACGATCGCATTAAGTCTCTGACGAGCGAACTGCAACAAGCCCTCTACAGCATTAGCACCAATATCTATCAGCAAGGCGGTGGCGGCACCCCTGGCGATGATGGCGGCGCAGGCCCCACAGGCGGTGGCGGTGCAAGTTCTAGCGGCGGTTCGGATGACGATGTAATTGATGCTGAGTTCTCTGAAACCAAGTAGTGCAAGAATCTGCCCCCAGGGATAGATAACCCTTAAGGATCGAGGCTGATAATGGAGAAAGGACTCTCTATTGTCAGCCTTTTTGCTGGATAGACGGGCCTGTAGAGTCGGTCGCTTCAGAACTCTTGTATTTTAATTTTGAGATGGTTTATCCCCCTTCCTCTTGGACATTGCGCGGTTTTGGTCTGCAAACCGTACATTTAGTCGATCTCGATCGGGTGCGTTCTTTGATTCCACCCCAGTTGGAAATTGTGAGTTTATTTCCGGGTAAAACCCTAGGCGGAATTTATCTGGCGCATTACGAAAGGGGTTCAACCTTGGAATATAACGAGTTAATTGCAGTTGCTGCGATTGTGCGTTCGGGCTGGCGGTGGGGTGGCTGGATTTCTCATATTTATGTCGATAATCCTGATTCTGTAGCGGGCGGGCGGGAAATCTGGCATTTGCCCAAAGAACTGGCCCAATTTCAGTGGGAAGGGATGAATCGAGTGACGGTTCGCCAAGAGGATCGAATTCTTTGTTCTCTCCAGAGTTCTCCGGTGAGTTTGAGTTTACCTCTGAGCGCGAATTTGCCAGTGTTGAGTTGCGCCAATTCCTCTTTATTCTTGTTTCACGGTGAGTTTCAAGGTAAAACAGGGCGGGTTGATGCTCAGTTAAGTATCCCGCGAGAAAGCCCTTTAGCTGCTCTTGGGTTGGCTAAACCGTGGCTGAGTTTGAGCATTCCCTCGCTGAATTTTGTCGCCCAAACCCCAAAAGAGGCAAATTAGCTAAAAAACATGGGTTCAATTTCCCACCATTTTTGGCTAGGGGGCTGTCGGCTTGTGTTGGTACCGCAATGAATTTCCCCACCTTTGCGAAAGTAAGGGTCCCAATCATCAATAAAGTGACAGACTAAGCCTAGAGGCTCTAAAACTCCTTTAACGTAAGCTTCAAATTGGCATTGTTGATGAATTTGGGGGCCAAAGGGTTTGGGAATCGCTAAATGCTGGTTGAGTACGAGAAGATTAACCATATTGGGGAAAAAAGCCTCTGCCCGTCCATCGTCATTATCAAATAAAGCGGGTAAATCGATGATGTCTTCTTCCCCTAAACCTAATTCTTGTTTTAGAGTCTCTCGGTTCCAGTTAATGTATTCTTGAAATCGCTGGTTGTGACTGGCTAATTCTGGGTTAGCAAGAACCTCGGCGACGCTAATATCAGCCGGTTTTTGATAAAGTTGTTTGCCTTGTCGCAATAAGGCTTGAGAATGTCCTGCCTTTTGTAACTGTTGCAGAAGCTGATAGCACCGATCTGGACTGGCAAGAATAAGTTTAAATCCTTTAGCTGTGGGAGCCGGAACAAAGTTCATAAATTCATCAATATGCCCGACACTCAGCCAGTCAGAAAAGATTTCAAAGGGGGCCTGAATTTTTTGAGCCAAGAAAAAGTCCCGCAAAACTTTTAACTTGCGGCGCGGTTCTTGAATAATTTCAGGGCGCGTTCCTCCAAAGATAATACGACCAAAGGGATAATTGACCCCGTTCACTGTGACGGGTGGAGAAACTTCTAAATTCCCAAAAGAATCGAGTTTGGTGGCTGAATGGCGACTTTTACGAATGACATACCCAAAGCTACTACTGATGAGTTGGCGGTTAGTGAGATGGTCTAAACCGCGATCGCGCGGAGAGTCTAACACGACATGAATGAATTTGCCAGGGGCTTGAGTGTAGCCAATTTCAATCTCGTCTCGCATCCAAGGATCGTCTTTGTGATACTCGTAGGGAACGGGATCGAGTTGTACGTTAGCTTGAGCAGCTACCTTTCTGAGTTCCTCGATAAAGGTTTCGTTATCTCCTTGAGATAAACGAGAAACAAAGACCATGAGGGGCGATAAGGTGTTCGGCGTCATCATCCAGGGCGCAACCCGAAAAATAACGCGATCGCTATAAATTGTTTCTCTATCTTTGACTAGACTTAATGTGATTTCAACCAAGCCATCAAAATCTATATCGGGATAACTGAGTCCCTTAACTGCTAAGAGAATATCTCGATCGGTTTGCTTGATTTTGGCTTTGGTTTTCTTCGGGTTGATTAATTCATTTCCACCGTCTTCGAGTTTGTCATAAATACAGATGCGTTGAGCCGTTTCTTGACTCACTGACAAGTAAAGTTCGCAACCCAAAGGTAATTCTTCAATCCCTGCTCTGCGAACAATCATAAAGCTTGAATCTTGCAAATCAAGCAAGCCTCTCAGCCGTTCTCCCTCGTCATATTGATTCTCAGAATGAACGGAATCGCGGTCTGTATTCACAATCAAAATTGCGCCATGTCCCTCTCTTCCCCATTTCCAACTGCTTTTATGGGGATTATTACAATCGACAACTCCATCTCGATCTGCATCTACATCTAAACAAATCCGCAGACAGGTGAATTTAAGGTGAACTTGGCTTAGGGGATAGCCTGTTTCATCTTGAAACGCAATTTCTAAAGAGCGGTCATTTAGGCGATCGCTAAAAGTTCTGGCAACTAGGGTAATGGTAGGAAGCTGTTTGAGAGGAACGAATGCGGGGGTATCAATGCGTTGGTGAGTTTGGGAGTAAATTTCGATTTCTCCGCACGCTTTCAAGCTAACGATTGAGTCTTCTTGAGGAGCTAGATGTTCTAAATAAATCTGTAAGGGTCGATCGACTCCTAAAATATCTTCATGAATCCTGGATTCTTCTGAAGAATCGGTCGATGTTTGGATTTGAAATAAACTTTTCACGAATAATCTGAATGGATTGTTCTGTAAATTTCAGTTCATCGTACCTGATTTTGGGTTTAGGGATTCTCTAATGGAGAGAAGTTTTAGGTTTGCTTAAGGGATCGTCTCAACCGACTGAGTAGATCTAGCTGACATGAAGCCCCAGCGCGATCGCACTGACTAACCCCATCAAACCTAGCGATCGCCGGAAGTAATTCACTCCATCAAAGAGTTCTTGCCACGCCCAGGTAAAGAAAGCACCAAATGCCACTAGAGTGAGTGCGGTTTGCAGATTGCCACTCGGAAGCACGGCTTGCAGTAAAGCCGCTGCTAACGCCGTCAGAAGGGGTAAATTTGGCATCTGAGCAATGACAATTCTGCCTTCACTGTCTCGAAAGGTGAGATCGAATAATGTTGTTTGTTTCGTCTCAAGGTTCTCTAGATCGCGGTTGAGTTGAGAGGACATGGATTTGATTTCCGATAAAACTAAGATTCATGGTAGTGTCGTTTCCCAGAGCAGCGCCTATACCAGATGTTAGATTTAGGGGTAATTTTTGCGTCGAACCGTTGCTTGCTACCCCGCGATGTTGTTGAATGCGGTTCTTTGCCTTAGCTCTTCATAGTATTCCTGGCTGGAATCCGGTAAATACTGGGTTCTTTGCAGCGATCGCAGATGCACATGATAGGAGTCTGTAATTTGAATGCGGCGGACGTAATCGAGATCGTGAGAAATCACCCATAGCCCGCCCTGATATTCATTAACCGCTTCTACCATCTGCTCTACGGTTGGAATATCTAGATTGTTTGTGGGTTCATCGAGAATCAGCAAATCAATTTGAGCAATCCCTAACATTGCCAGCGCTAATCTTGCCAATTCGCCGCCACTCAGGACTGATGCGGGTTTATGCACCTCATCATTAAAGAATAGAAAATGTCCAAGCTGCTGTCGGAGCAATTGATACTCTAAATCGGGATTGGCGGCTTGCATATTCTCTAAAATTGTGAAATCTCGATTCACCCATTCATAGGTCTGATCGAGATAGACTACTTTCAGGGTTGGAGAAAGCAGGATTTCACCCGATTCTAGAAAGGCGGGCGTTCCTTCCCGGTTGAGAATCGCTTGTGCTAAACAGGATTTCCCCGAACCATTCGTTCCGGCGATCGCCACTCGTTCCCCAAACGCGAGATGAAACTGAATATTTTCAATCAAGAGGCGATCGCCAACCCAGAGATTCGCCCCTTGAATGGCAATCAGATTTTTATGCTGGGGATGGGTAGATTCAAGCTGAATGCTGGTGGCTTTCTGGGTGCGGACTTTGGTTTGAGTTACTTTTTGAGTGGCATCGGCGATCGCCGCAGCGTGCTTTTGCTTGAGTTTCCCGGCGGTAACTTCCGCTTTACGTTTTAACCCCCCTGCCAGGATTTTAGGCATACTCCCGGCTTGATGGCGACCGTTGCGACGAGATTGAGCGGCGCGTTGAGATTCTTGTTGGGCGGATGTTTTAGCCCGTTTGAGTTCTTTTTTCGCAACTTCGTGCGATCGCCATCTTGCCGATAATCGGGAGTGTTTCTGTTCTCGGTATAACGAGAAGTTCCCCCCATAGAGGTTAACCCCATCGGGCGTGAGTTCCCAGGTGGTTTCAACCACCCGATCGAGAAAGAAGGGCTTGTGAGAAACGATCGCAAATGCTCCTACAAACTGTTGGAGAAATTGCGAGAGTTCTTCTAAGGCAAGATAATCGAGGTGATTGGTGGGTTCGTCAAGCAGCAACACTTTGGGGTGTTGGGCTAACCCAATGGCGAGAAATAGTTTAGTCAGTTCGCCGCCGCTAAGTCGATCGAGCGATAAAGACCAGTCCAATACGGTATTAAACTGGGTTTCTAGGATCTCGCTAATGTGCCACCACTCATCCGAGAGGGAAAACAGAAAATCTTGCACGCGATCGCCTTTGATTTGCGGGTGGAGGGTGCTGATTTGGGGTAAGTAGTAGAGGGGGCAATGGCGTTGCACAGAACCGCGACTCGGCTCAATGTTCCCGGCGAGAATTTTCAGGAGCGTTGATTTTCCGACGCCATTGGCACCCACAAGCGCCACGCGATCGCCCTCAGCAAGGCCCAGTTGCACGTTTTGGAAGAGCGTGCGATCGCCCGGAAGTTCATACGTTAAGCCAAACGCCGATAAATAAGGCGATTGTGGCATATCGACTGCCTCCAAGTATTAAATTTGCATACATATTCCGAGCAGCTTACTGTTCTCTGGGCTGCTGCTATTGTCTGTCGGTGTGGCGTCGCTACTTCATTTCGATATGGGAAGTCACAAGTTTCTATAGTACAGAATATACTACATTCTGACCCGCGTTGTCTCTCTTTTCAATTAGCTGACATCAACCGTCTGACTGAGTACGGTTCCCTCTTCCCATCCAGCGCTGGGATATTCGTGGATGACTTCAAGCTGGTAGCGACCGGGGGAGAGGTCGGTTATTCTGGCTTCGTAGCTAAAATTACCAATTGTCATGATGCAAGCCCCTTCCGATTGAGGGGTGGCGATCGCGCGCACCGTCAATTGACTGCCATTTTGTTCGGCGGTTCCTGTCAGTTGGTGGCAAGGATCGGGGGTGGAAAGTGTCGCATTGATGGTAATTTGACCTTCACCACCAGTGGCGCTGACGATCGGTTGTTCTAAATATTGCCCTTGAGAGCCGGGTTGAGCCTCGAAGACAAAGGACTCTATCGCAGAAAAGGCATTCTCCTGTGGGGGAATGGGGGCGGGGGTACAGGCCGCCAGAACAACCCATAAAGTAGCAAGGAGTAGTGTTTTCAGGATCATCTTGAGTCTTGAACGCTCCAGGCGATCGCTCTAAGCTGCATCTGTCCCCATGTTGCCACGAGTTGTCCCGGATCTGCCACAATCGCGTTTTGCCTGAATTGCCGATTAATCATTCTTTAGGGGGTGGATTAGCAACAATTAATCCTGTTTCATCAATCTAGGTACTTAGATCTGTCCAATGAGAGGCGACAGCAATCTCCATAAAAGTTTAAGTTTTAGAAAACTCAACTCAACTTATGCAGCCGCCTAATCCAATTCACACCTCCAATCGCCAAATGTCAAAGGTTGTTCAAGAATTACTGCAATCGCTCTACGCTCAGGCGTTTACAACGCGACAAATCAGCCGCTTTCACCTGCGGCTGCTCTCTTCCGACTGGTTTAAAGAAACAGTCACGCCCGAAGATCGTTACACCATCCGCAGGCTATTTCATGGCGTGCGTCGCGGCTGGTTAAAAGTTATTGACTAAATTCTTATTTTGTGGTAAGGGTGTGTGCCCCATCCCAGGCTAGGGGAGGTGGGCTGGTAAGGAATCCCTGCGATCGCTCTAAGTGAATTTCCACAGCGCGATCGTGGGGTTGCAAGTGCTTGGCTTGTTCAAAATAATGAATCGCTTCAATAAAATCGCGACTGATATAAGCAGACCGGCCTAAGCTGTAGAGGTCAAGAAACTCGCGGGTTTGGGTTTCTAGGAGTTCGTTGCGATCGCCAATCAGTTCGTAAACGCTAACCGCCTCATTTTTCCCCTTCACCCGAATTTTATCGAGTTCCCGCACCCAGATGCGATCGGCACAGTGATGATAAGTAAACTCGCTGATAATAATATCGCAGCCGTATTCTTTCGTCACCCCTTCTAGACGCGAACTCAAATTCACCCCATCGCCAATCACCGTGTAATCCATCCGTTTCTGGGAACCAATATTTCCCGATACCACCTCACCGGAACTAATCCCAATTCCAATCCGAATTTGCGGTTGATTTTCCATAAACCGCTTATTATTAAACTCCTTCAACCGCCGCCGCATATCCAGCGCCGACTGAACCGCCATCCACGCATGATTTTCTACCGGAAGCGGCGCGCCAAACACCGCCATCAGCGCATCGCCAATAAACTTATCGAGCGTCCCCTCATAATTAAACACCGCCTCCACCATCGTCTCAAAATACTGATTGAGCAGCCGCACCACTTCCTGAGCGCCCAAATTTTCCGTTAAGGTGGTATAACCGCGAATATCGGAAAACAGAATCGTGACATCCTTGCGTTCCCCTTCCATCAGCGCATCTTCGCCCCGCGCCATCACCTGTTCCACCACCCCCGGATTCATGTAGCGATACATGGTGGTTTTCATCCGTTTTTCTTGGCTGATATCCTCAAGCACCACCAACCCCCCGCGCACTGCACCATCGGGATTGGTTAGCGGGTTCACCGTCAAGTTAATACTGCGTTCAATCGGACGAACTTGCGCCTTATTCAGATATCCTTGGTAGCCATTTTGCAACAATTCCAGATCGTTCCAGGGAATATAGAGTTCTGGATTATGGCGATCGCGAATCGCTAAAATACAAATCCCTGCATCCTCCAGCGACACGCTATTATTGCCATCATTTAAGCAATACAAACCCGCCGTCAGCGTTTGTTCTGGGACATATTGCCGCGTGCCATAGGTTAAGCTATCCATCAGTCGCATTTGCAGATGTTCGACCGATACCACCTCCCAGACATAGCGGCCTAACAGCTTACTTTCCCACAACTGCAAATTCACCTTACCCGCCGACTTGTGAACCGGACAGCCTAACAGTTCTAGCGCCGCCTCATTCAGCGTCACAATTTTGCCCTGCATATCCGTAGAAATCACCGCATCCGATAGGCTTTGCAGAATATCTTTTTGATACTGCTTTTCTTGTAAAACGCTTTCAAATAACTTGGCATTTTCCAGCGCAATTCCCGCCTGGATATTAAACGCCTGCATAAACTCTTCATCAGAACTGGTAAAACTGCCCTGATGCTTATTAATTAACTGGCTAACTCCAATTAAATCCCCGGTTGAGTTAAATACGGGCATACATAAAATATTGCGCGTCACATAACCCGTCCGCTTATCCGTACTGGGGTCAAAACGCGGATCTTCATACGCATTGGGAATATTTAACACCTCACCCGTCGAAGCCACATAACCCGCAATCCCCTTATTAGCCGGAATGCGAATTTCCATCATCGTCATTCCGTCGGCTGTCGCCACCTTCGTCCACAGTTCGCCGCTTTCCTTGCGTAACAAAAATAGCGTACTGCGATCGGCCTGCATTAATTCCCGCGCCTGTTCCATCACCGATTTCAGGGTGGTTTCCACATCCAAACTCTGTCCTAGGGTTTGGGTCGCTTTTAATAGCGCGGCGGCCCCCCGTTGGTTGCGGGCGGCCATGTAAAAAGATTGACAGGTTTCTAGGATAATCCCAATTGAAGAGGCAAAATCGCGAAAGGTCTGTTCGTCTTCCTCATTAAAGGGTTCATCCCCAGCTTTATTGGACAGTTGAACAACAGCCACCACTTGGTTTTTACTGCTCATAATGGGCATACACAGCAAGTTGCGCGTGTGGTATCCCATTTGCTTGTCGAGTTCTTTGTTAAACAGGGGATGGGAAGACGCGTGGCTGATATTGAGGCATTGACCCGTAGAAGCGACATGACCGGCAATGCCAATATTGAGGGGAATCCGAATTTCTATGGGTTTTGCGGTTTCAGACTGGCTAATTTTTGACCAAAGCTGTCCTTTTTCGCCATCGACTAGAAAGATAGTGGTGCGGTCGGCTTGTAGAATTTGCCCAATTTTGAGGGTTAAGGCATCTAGAATCTGTTCCAGCATGGATTCTAGGGCTTCGTTGTTGATCAGATCGATCGCCCTGAGAAATTGCTGAAACTCTGCGGTAATGAAATCTAGCAGGCAGACAAACTCTGGAACCCGCAGGGTTTTGACCCGTTGTGTTAGGGCACCCATCAAGTTAACTTGAGCTAAGGTTGCAAGAACGCTGCCAGTAGTGTTAGGAAGTGTCATGATGATGCCGCTTCAACGAGCTTAACCTAGCCCGGAGATCCAAACAGGGACGCCCTTGAGTCGAAGAATTGGGTAGAGTTAGGGCTACGCTACCTTACACACAGAATGTTAACTTGGTTTTCAATTCTTCGGTTCCGTTTTTCTAGAGAAATCGGACAGGTGCTAGGAAGATAGCAGGGAACTGAGGGCTGATAGACAAGTGTAGGGCGAGAAAACTCGCCCTACCTTCAAGTATGCCCAAGTTTGCCGGAAAACTACACGGGTTAGGCGGCAGTAAACTGCTGGGAGGGATATAAAACGGATTGATAGTATTGTCGCAGTTGGCGCGTTGCCGCACTCCAACTCCAGCGTTCGGCCTCAGCGCGGGCGTTTTCTCGCAGCAGTTCGCGCATCTTGGCATCATTGAGGAGGCGTTGGGTTGCGGCGATCGCGCCTTGTTCCTCATCGGGGTCAAACAGGCAGCCATTCACCCCATCGGTAACAATATCGACAATACCGCCCCGTGCGGCAGCGACGACAGGGCAGCCGGCGGCCATTGCTTCGAGGAGAACTAACCCCAACGTTTCAGTCCGGGAGGGGAAAATAAAGGCATCGGCTGAGGCAAAGGCAGACGCGAGTTCTAACCCCTGGAGGTAGCCGACGAAATGGGTGGGAGTGCCTGCAAAATGCGCTTCTAAGGCTTGACGGTGAGGACCATCGCCCACTAGGGCTAAACGGGCGTTGGGAATGGCTTCTAGAATGGGTTTAATCCGATCGATTTCTTTTTCTGCCCCCAAACGGCCCACGTAGAGGAGTAAAGGGGCGTCTGGGTGGCCTTGGGAGAGGCGATCGCGCATTTGCGAACTGGCGAGGGTGGGTTGGAACATTTCGGTATCCACGCCCCGCTGCCATAGGTCTACGCGCTCAATTCCGTGACTCGCCAATTCCTGTACCATCGCCGTTGAGGTACACAGGTTTAACTCGGCCTGGTTGTGCATGGATTTCAGCAGTTCCCACAGCACGCCCTCTAGCATGGCCAACCCGTAATGCTGCAAGTATTTGGGGAGGTGGGTATGGTAGGAGGCAACCAGGGGAATATTTAATTTTTTACCGTAATACAGTCCGGCGACTCCCAAAACGGCAGGGTTCGCTACGTGAATAATATCCGGTTGAAAGGCTTCTAGCGCGTAGCCAATGGAAGGACGCGGTAGGGCCATTTTCAATTCGGGATACAGTGGTAAGGGGAAGCCGGAAACGCCGCAAATTTGTGCGCCTTTGTATTCGGTCAGACCCCCGTCTGGACAGAATACCATCACTTGATCCCCCGAACGTTGCAGGTGATCTACGGTATGGCGCAGGCGAGTCACAATCCCATCCACTTTCGGTAAAAAAGTTTCGGTGAAAAGCGCAATTCGCATAAGTGTTGCTACGATGACGATCGATTAAACGCGAGTTCTAGACATTCGACGATTTAGGCGGGAGATGCGATGAATGTCAAAACCAAGCATGAGGTTCTTTATTCATAATCCCATGCCTTTTGCCCAACCGCGAACGATCTGAGTTTTTCTAGGAATCTATTAATTGAATTGCCTTTGAACTCCTGAATTATGCATGTATAGAAGCTAACAAAGTTGCTTAAAGGACCCGCGCGAGGTGGGACTGCGATCGATGTTCGGGAGGCGGTTCTACTGCCATTAACCTTTAATGGCAAAGGGCGATCGCGCTTCTCGC
The DNA here is from genome assembly GCF_030285425.1 of Geitlerinema calcuttense NRMC-F 0142. NCBI lineage: Bacteria > Bacillati > Cyanobacteriota > Cyanophyceae > Geitlerinematales > Geitlerinemataceae > Geitlerinema > Geitlerinema calcuttense. The sequence continues at coordinate 23,519 of NZ_JASVEJ010000020.1, forward strand.
TGAGTCATACCGCCTCACGCATTGGGTGGGTTTGCTTACTTTCGATGCCAAGAAACTTTAGGGAGAATTTGTTTTTGATCGACCCGATGTTTGTATTTGACGGCAAAGTTCAGCAGCGAGTCTAACAGAGAATCCGACAAATAATGCGGTTGTAGACCCAAACTCAAAAGGCTGGTGTTTTTCGCGTTAAAGTAATGCTCTTCTTTTTCTACGCGGGGGTTATCGAGGTTGTTGATTTCAACATCTAATCCCACAGAAGTGGCCGCTTTCTTCACCATTAAGGCCAGATCGCCGACGCTAAACATTTCGGTAAATTGGTTAAATACGCGGAATTCACCTGCATTGGCTGGATTGGCGATCGCAATCTCGACGCAGCGTACTGTATCCCGGATATCTAAGAATGCCCGCGTTTGTCCGCCCGTTCCGTATACGGTGAGGGGATGTCCGACAGCCGCTTGAATGCAAAAACGGTTCAGCGCTGTCCCAAAAATGCCATCATAATCGAGGCGGTTGATCAGCAACTCGTCCATCCCGGTTTCTTCGGTGAGAACGCCATACACCACGCCTTGGTTGAGATCGGTGGCGCGCAGTCCCCAAATCTTGCAAGCAAAGTGAATATTGTGCGAATCGTGGACTTTAGACAGGTGATAGAAACTTCCCGGCTGTTTAGGATAAGGAAGCGTGTCTTTGCGCCCGTTATGCTCGATGGTGATGTAGCCTTCTTCGATGTCAATGTTGGGGGTGCCATATTCTCCCATTGTCCCTAGTTTGACAAGGTGACAGTCGGGGAAATGATCGCGCAGGGCGTATAAGATGTTCAGGTTGCCCACAACGTTGTTAACTTGGGTGAGAACGGCGTGTTCGCGGTCGATCATTGAGAACGGTGCAGAACGCTGTTCGCCAAAGTGGACAATGGCTTCGGGTTCAAACTTCAGCAGAGACTTGACGAGGAAATCGTAGTTGTTAATGTCGCCGATGAAGAGTTCGATGTTTTTGCCTGTCAAATCTGTCCAGCGTTGCAGGCGTTGCTGAATTGGCGCGATCGGCGTTAGGGTTTCGATACACTGTTCGAGATCCCAGTGACGCCGAACGAGGCTGTCCAGAATGCCCACTTCATAGCCGCGATTTGACAAATAGAGGGCTGTTGCCCAACCGCAGTAACCATCGCCACCAATAACTAGGACTTTCATACTCGCTTCAGTAAACTTAATTGGGTCAATACTCGGTCAATTTACCAGGTTTGGGTACCCTGCGATCCGGCTTTTGAGCAGTCAATTTGCAAGTTCCGGATAAACCCATCAACTTTGAGTCGCTACGGGAGAATGACTCAAGAAATCGGCGATAAGTTCAGGCTAGAAGCAGAAAACCGCGATTTCTTCTCGAAGGCAAGCTAAATTGCGGTTTTAGGGTTGAGAAAGTCTGAGTTTGCCCATTGGAGGGCGTTTTTCATCCTTTCGGGGGATGCGAAATCTTGAGGGTATTCATCTTTTCAGGTCGATTGGGGGGTGACATCCCATTGCGATCTCCCCCAGACAGCGGTACTCTAATCCGGATAGCGATCGCTTTCCCTTAAATTTTCCGGGTATTTTTAATCCTTGCCCTAAGCAGGTAATGCCGTATTTTTACGTAAACTCATCGCGATCGCTTCCGGATGACCCGCGATGAGACCAGAAAGATGAATTGGCGAAATTCAGGTGATTGCCAGAGTCAGGGGACAACCTCTGACTCCTTTTTTGGGATCGCGATCGCGCTAAAATCTTTTAAAGTTTCCCGTCGCGAAGTCATGGCCCCAAAGGAGAACATCGTGGACCCGACAACCATCAATTGTGCAGAAGCCTGCGTCAATGGCTGCGTTTTAGGCGATCGCTGTCCGAATAAAGAATATGCTGCCCAAGCTTCGCAATTCATCCAAGAGACTTCTCTCGATCAAATGCTAGAAATTGCCGAAGAAGCCATCCGCAAAAAACGGATGCAGCCGCCCCAATGGGTGATTCCAGATTTTCCCGACTCCTGAAAAGATTCATAGAGATTCAGCGTTTCAACCGGAAATTTCCCTAAAATATTGAAATTTATCCCCACCCAGCCCTAGTTGAAACGTGGAAACCCTGCTTCGCCTTGCCCGCATCATCGATACCTGGATTGAGCGCCTCGGCCGCTTAATATTATGGTTCGTGCTGCTGATGGTTCTCGTCGGTGTCTGGAACGTCATCGGCCGCTACTTGGGTTACGCCATTGGACAAAACCTCAGTTCCAACGCCCTGATTGAAACCCAGTGGTACATTTTTGACCTGATCTTTCTTCTCGGTGCCGCCTACACCCTCAAACATAACGAACATGTCCGCGTAGATGTCCTCTACAGTACCTGGCGGCGCAAACGCAAAGCTTTAATTGACTTCCTTGGTGCCCTCTTTTTTCTGATCCCCTTTAGCGCCCTAGCGATCTACTTTTCCTGGGCGGCGGTTCGCAACTCTTGGGCAATCTTAGAACAGTCCCCCGATCCGGGCGGGCTGCCCCGTTATCCCATCAAAACCGCCATTTTAGTCAGTTTTGCCCTCCTCATCCTGCAAGGGATTTCTGAGGCGATTAAGAATTGGGCGATTTTTACCGGAACCCTTGCATCCCCAGAGGAAGAACATGACCTTAGCGTATGAATGGTTAGGCCCGGTGATGTTTGCCGGGGCGCTGGTTTTGCTCTCCTTGGGCTATCCGGTGGCTTTCTCGCTTGGAGGAGTAGCGATTCTCTTTGGATCGATTGGCATTGCTTTGGGCGTCTTTAATCCCCTGTTTATGACCGCCATGCCGCAACGGATCTTTGGGATTATGGCAAACTATACCCTGCTGGCCATCCCCTACTTTATCTTCATGGGTTCGATGCTCGAAAAATCCGGCATCGCCGAAGACTTGCTGGAAACGATGGGGATCTTATTTGGGCGCTTGCGGGGAGGACTGGCTTTAGCCGTAGTATTGGTGGGGGCTTTGCTGGCAGCCACTACAGGCGTCGTCGCCGCTACGGTGGTGGCAATGGGATTAATTTCCCTACCGATTATGTTGCGCTACGGCTATAACAAGCAACTCGCAGCCGGGGTGATTGTCGCCTCTGGTACCCTGGGACAAATTATTCCGCCGTCTGTGGTTCTGGTGGTTCTGGGCGATCAATTGGGCGTTTCTGTCGGCGATTTGTTCATTGGTTCGATGATTCCCGGCTTGATGATGGCGGGGGCGTTTGCTGCCCATGTTTTGATTGTGGCGTTCTTACGGCCGGATGTTGCGCCATCTTTACCCCTGGAGGTACGTTCCATTGGTGCAAAAGCGCTAGCGATCCGGGTGGTACGAGTGATGATTCCGCCCTTGGTGTTAATTTTATTGGTATTGGGAAGTATTTTCTTTGGCGTAGCAACACCGACAGAAGCAGGGGCGGTGGGATGCGTGGGGGCGATCGCGCTTTCTGCGGTCAATCGTAAACTCAGTTGGGCCGCTTTGCAAAATGTCTGCGATGCAACGCTGCGAACGACCAGCATGGTGATGTTTATTTTAATTGGCTCCACGGCCTTTTCGCTGGTGTTCCGGGGTCTCAATGGCGATCGCTTTATCTTCGATTTGTTAACCAATCTCCCCGGCGGTCAGTTCGGCTTTCTGTTCGTCAGCATGTTGGTTATCTTTATCCTGGGGTTCTTTATTGATTTTTTCGAGATCGCCTTTATTGTCATTCCCCTTTTAGTACCCGTCGCCCAACAACTGAACCTCGATTTAGTTTGGTTTGGTGTCATCCTAGGGGCGAATCTGCAAACCTCCTTCCTCACCCCGCCGTTTGGGTTTGCCCTATTTTACTTGCGCGGAGTTGCCCCTCCTGCTATCTCCACAACCGATATTTATCGAGGGGCGGTTCCCTTCATTTTGCTGCAATTGCTAGTTTTGGTGTTAATTATTTTGTTTCCTGGAATTGTCAGTTATCTACCTTCGCTGACGGCTGAAGTGCGATCGCCTACAGGCGTGAGTCTCCTCACTCTGTTTTTCGATTAAACTCAGTCTGAGCTGGGATTTAAATCAAACCCATCCTGGGGTATCCTCAGCCAAGATAGACCTGTTAACCCAGGCAGGTGTAACCCATGCAACTCTCTTATCGCGGTATTTCCTACAATAACGAGCCTTGCACCGCTGAAACCATTCCCTCAGATGTCAGCGCCCAATTTTTAGGTCAAAAATACCAAGTTCGTCGCCTCGTTAACCCTAGCGTTGTCACCTCTCGACAAGCTTTAAAATATCGCGGCATTATCCATTAATCCGCTATCAAAAAACAACTCAAGCAGAGAATTGACGGTTACAGAGGGAGAGGCGATTTAGCGATCGCCTCTCAACTTATGGATGTAAATCTGAGGACCTCTCACATTCTATATCGCAGCCCCGGTTAAAACCGTCCCTGGCGATCGCCCTTGCGAAACCCATAAAAAAGTCCGTGTCAGCCCTTAAACTCACACAGACTTTCATACCCAAGATGCGATTTTATGAGACTTTCTTCGCCGTTTTCTCCCCAGAAAAGCGATTCATAATCCAAAGTTGCAGACTAGTAGCCAGCACGTAAAACACAGGGACAACATACAGCGACAGCAACGTTGAAATTAACATCCCGCCGACAACCGTCACCCCAATCGAAACCCGCGCCACCGCACCTGCACCCGTCGCCACAACCAAGGGCAGCAGGCCAAAAATAGTAGAAAACGCCGTCATCAGAATCGGACGGAAACGCGTTCTTCCTGCTTCAATTGCCGCCTTCATCGGAGGTAAGCCATCTTCGCGTAACTGGTTGGCAAATTCCACAATCAAAATTGAGTTTTTAGACGCCAACCCAATCAACATAATTAACCCAATTTGGCTGTAAACATTCAACGGTAAGCCAAACACCCACAGCGCCGCAAACGCCCCTAATAGAGACAACGGCACCGCTAAAAGAATAATTGCCGGATCGAGATAGCTTTCAAACTGGGCGGCTAAGGTGAGGAAAATAAACGCCAATGCCAACCCAAACATAAACAGAATCGCTTGTCCGGCTTCTCGGAACTCTAGGGAGGTTCCCGCCAGAGTGGTGCGAATGCTGGGCGGGAGTTGTTGGCGAGCCAAATCTTCTAAAGCATCCAACGCCGCCCCTAAACTGACACCGGGCGCGGGAGACCCTTCAATGGTTGCCGAACGAAAGCGGTTATAGTGGTTAATTTGCGGCGGTGTCGTGGACGTTGCCACATTCACCACCGAACTTAACGGGATCATCTGAGCCGATTCCGTGTTAGTGCGGATATAAAGCTGATTAATATCTTGGGGAGAGGCGCGATATTGTTCCTCAGCTTGGACAATCACCTCATAACGGTTGCTTTCCCGGTTGAAGTTCGTAATCTGTTGTCCGCCTAAGAGAATTTGTAGGGTTCGGGAAATTTCCTCAACAGAAATCCCTAAGTTAGCGGCGGCTGGACGATCGATCGAAATAGTCACCTCTGGTTGATTTAACCGGAGATTGGTATCGACGTTCACCAGTTGGGGTAAACCGCGAGCCGCCCCGGCTAAATTGCCAGAAGCTTCTGCAAGTTCCTCAAGGTTATATCCTTGTAAAACAAACTCCACAGGCTGAGAAAACCCCGCACCTGGTAAAGCGGGAGGGTTAATTGGCAAGACAAACGCATCGGTAATTTGGGAGAACCGACCGAATAATTGACCAATGACCGCTTGTTGCGACTGAGCCGGACTGCGCCGTTCAGTATAAGGTTGCAGCCGTACAAAGGCAATCCCTTGATTCACCTGTCCGGGTCCTGCATTACTCAGCGCCCCAACCGTAAAATAGCTTTGAACTTCTGGGGTTTGGCTAAACGCCTCTTCCACCTGCTGCATCACGCGGTCGGTGTAATCAATCGAGACACCTTCGGGCGCGCGCACAATGGTAAAGACGGCTCCTCGATCTTCTGTTGGGAGAAATTCAAGCGGGAGTTGGCCGAACAGCCAACTGGTTATAAACAGGAGTAAAACCAAAACGCCCAAAACCAGGGCCTTGATCCGCATGGCTTGGCGCAGGGTCGTGCCATAGGCGTCTCGGCTCCAGTTGAGTCCCCGGTCTATGACATCCAAGATTTGGGAAATGCCGGGAATGCGGGCTTTTTGGGGACGAAGCAGGCGGCCGGACAAGGCAGGAGCTAAGGTCAGCGCCACGAAGGAGGACACAACCACGCTTCCGGCTAGGGTAATGGCAAATTCTGTAAACAATCGCCCTGTTACCCCCCCGGAAAAGCTAACGGGGACAAACACGGCGATTAGAACGACGGTGGTAGCAATGACCGCAAAGACGACTTCATTCACCCCTTCCACAGCCGCTTGCATGGGGGAATGACCTTTTTCTTCAATGTAGCGAACGATGTTTTCTAAAACGACGATGGTGTCGTCTACAACTAATCCGGTGGCTAGGGTGAGGGCAAATAGGGTGAGGGTGTTAATGGAATAGTCGAGGAAAAACATCACCCCAAATACTCCAATTAAGGAGATGGGGATGGTGATGGAGGGGATGAGGGTGGCTCGCCAATCTTGGACGAATACGAAGATGATTAAGATGACGAGGAAGACCGCTAGGTATAGGGAACCCCAAACTTCATCAATGGCAAGGGCGACGAACTCCGAACTATCGTAGGCGATCGCATAGCGCATTCCTTCGGGGAAGGTCTGGGAAAGTTCTTCCATCCGGGCTGCCGCCCCTTCAGCAACGGCGATGGTGTTGGAACCCGTGAGTTTGACAACTCCTAAACCGACGGCGGGTTGACCGTTAAAGCGGACAAAGGAGTCGGTATCTTCTGCCCCAATTTCAGCGCGTCCGACATCTTTAAAGGTGATTTGGGAGCCGTCGGGGTTGCGCCGCAGAATTAGGGCTTCGTATTCTTCGGGGGTTTGCAGCCGCCCTAGGGTGCGGACGGAATATTGAGAGGAGCTGCCTTGAATGCGACCGGAGGGAAGTTCTATGTTTTCTCGGCGCAGGGCGCTTTCAACATCTAGGACGGTGAGGTTGCGGGCAGCAAGGCGCACCGGACTAATCCACAGGCGCATGGCGTAGCGTCGTTCGCCGCCGATGATCACGGAACTGACGCCGTTAACGGTTTCGAGGGCGTCTACGATGAAGCGGTCGGCGTAGTCGCTGAGTTCGAGGGTGGATTGGTTCTCGCCGTATAGGGCAAACCAGATGATCGGGGAGGCGTCGGCGGATTCTTTGCTGACGATGGGCGGATCGACATCGCTAGGCAAGCGACCGAGGGCGCGGTCTACGCGCGATCGCACATCCTGGGCGGCCAGATCGGCGTTGCGGTCGAGTTCAAATTGAACGGTAATGGAGCTAACGGAATCGCGGCTTTGGGAGGAGAGGGTTCTAATCCCTTCTACGCCGTTAATTTCCGCTTCTAGGATTTCGGTGACTTCGGTTTCAACGATTTGCGGGTTGGCTCCCGGATAGACCGTGTTGACGCTAACGACAGGTGGGTCAATGCTGGGGAATTCCTGGACGGGTAAGCGGGTATAGCCGATTAAACCGATCAGGATAATAATCAGGGAACAGACGGAAGCGAAGACCGGTCGCTTGATAAAGAAGTTGGTAAACATCGCAGGCGCAACCTTAGAGGACAGCGATCGACGGAGGGGGTTAGCCTTAGATCGGGGCGGCGGAATCTGGGGTGGGGTTGGCTCCTTCTCTGGGGGCAATAGGTGCGCCGTCGCCAATGCGTTGCCGTCCGGAGGTGATGACGCGATCGCCCGCATTCAGGCCTTGTCTGATTTCTACGAGGTCATCTTTAATCAGACCGAGTTGTACGGGTTGTCGCCGCGCTACGGGGGGGTCTTGGCTGAGGTCGGCCACGAAGACATAGCGATCGCTCCCTTCGTAGATAACGGCGGTGGTGGGGATGGCGATCGCATTAGGAATTTGATTCCAAACGATCCGCGCTCTCACAAATTGACCCGTTCGCAACCGCCCATCGGGGTTCTCAAAGGTGGCCTTGGCTAAAATCGATTGCGAGTTGCTATCCACTTGGGGAGAGATAAAACTAATCCGCCCCGTGGCGATCGCCCTGCCTTGAGTATCGGTCATTTCCACGGGCAAGCCCACATCGAGTTGATTGGTGCGCTCTAGAGGCACCGCCAAACGCAAATCTAAAGATTGATTTTGGGTAACGGTGGTTAAATTGTCTCCCTGGTTCACAAAATCGCCCACCTTCACCGGAATGTCACCGACAAACCCCGCAACGGGTGCTAAGATTTCGCTATTTTGCAAGGTCACTTCATTGGCTCGCACTTGGGCTGCGGCTTCTGCAACTTGGGCGCGGGCCTGTTGAATTTCTTCGGGTCTAGCACCGCTTTCTAACTGTTGCAAGCGAGCTTCGGATTCGCGAATTTGCGATTCGGTTTCGCGGACGCGGGCTTGGGCGCGTTCGGCGGTATCGCGTAATTCATCTAAGGTATCGCGGGGAATTGCCCCTTCCTGAACCAACACTTGATTGCGCTCGACGCGACGAATCGCTAAATTCAGGGCTGAATTGGCGTCTCGCAGTTGCGCTCTCCGGGCGCTAAGGGTTGCTTCTGCTTGAGCAATTTCCTCGCTACGAGTTCCGGCTTCAAGTTCGGCTAAACGAGCCTGGGCGCGTTCTAAATTCGCCCGCGTTTGCATCAGTTGGGCTTGCAGTTCGTCGCTTCTCAAGCGAGCAACGACTTGACCTTGTTCCACAAAGTCTCCGGCTTGGACGAGGATCTCGCTAATGCGGCCTTCGGTTTCCGGACGCAGATCGACGGAGCGTTGTGCTTCTAGGGTACCGACAAAATCGGAGGTTTCGGCGAGAGATTGCCGTTCAACCGTGGCAATTTCAACCGGCGCGCCCTGCATTTGCTGTTGGGCGGCGGCGGGGGGTTGGCTGGGAGCGCCCCCGGCGAGCAGTCGCCAACCGATAAATCCTCCCCCACCGATCAGCAGGAGAAGACCTAAGCCGACAATCCATTTACTGCGCTGGCGCAGTTGTTGCCGTTCGGAATTCGGGAGCGGTTCAAGTTCGTAATCATCGGAGTCAATCGCGTTTGAGGGGGTTTCCTCAAGGTTTACGCCGGATTGGGCGGCATTCGGATGGTCCATCAGATCGCTTCTTTTTTGTTCAGGGTGGGCTGAGTCAAGGGGGGGAGGTCGCTACGGAGAGGTTGAAAATTGGACCTCCTCGGATCGTTGGGTGGGGGCTTCGGCGAGGTGGAGTTCTCGCTTGAGCAGTTGGTCTAGCCAGTCAATTTCTGCTTGTAAAAGAGCGAGGTGATGCTCCCAAAGCAGAGATTGGTAGGGATCGTTGGGGAGGGAAAGATCCTCAAGTTCGGCTCGACGCAAGCGACATTTCAGGCGTCGATGCTCGATGAGTTTGATGCGCTCGACGGCGGTGAGTTCGCTGAAAAAGAAGCATTTAATGGCAAACCGAGATCGGCTATTCACCCAGCTTTCTGGGGGATGCTCTAACATCTTTTCGTGCCAGCGATCGCGCCCTTTGGGGGTAATCTGATAAATCCGACGGCTGAGGCCTGTGTTGTCTTCTGCGGGTGCGATCGCGGCAATGTTGCCCTGCTCTTGCAATCGTCGGAGTAAGGGATAGATGGCTCCGTAGTTGACGCTGATACAGCTACTCATAAACAACTCCAGCTCTTGCTTTAAGCGATAGCCGTGTAGGGGATGTTTTTGCAGTAAGCCGAGAGCAGATAATTCCAGCATCGAACGATATCAGCCTGATATATCAGAACAGATGTGAATCTCAATACACATATCTTAAAAGACAACCCGCCCCCAACCATCGCCCGAACGGGTTAAACCTCCAAACTCATCCGGAATCGATCCCCATTAATAATTTTAATATTTTTTTGTAACAATATTGTTATATCCGCAGGCGATCGGAATCGGGGGGATCGCCCCACACTCATCGGTTAGCCTTTTTACCACCCAATCGAGCGCTCGGTTACGGGTTTGCGAAGTATTAAATTTTTCCAAGATTAATCGGTCTTAAGAGCGATCCGCAATTAATTTTAGATATGCTGCAATAAACATGGATTTGAGTTGTAAGGGTTGAGCAGTCGTCAAAATCGCTCAGTTCGCTGTCCGACTCAACGCTAGATTTTGTAAAAGTTTCAATGTAAACCAAACTTGTGCAGACAATTAGACGATCCGTAGCATTTCAGATTGAGCATTCGTCAGATTTGTCGCGCAAGTCATGCTGTATTTATCGACAATGGAGGCGATCGCTTCATGGCTGCATCTTTTGATGCCATTCCTCAAGAATCTTCTGTAGCAATGCCCTTCCCCGACGGGAGGGCAGCTTTAGCAGATCGGGCAAATAATGAGGTGACAAACCAGGCGCTTCCCCAGAAAGTCGCAACGGGCGTCTGCGTAACTGTCCACGGGCATTTTTACCAACCCCCCCGTGAAAACCCCTATCTAGACGCCATCGAGCGCCAAGCGGGAGCAACGCCTTTTCACGACTGGAACGAACGCATCCACCATGAATGCTATCGCCCCAACGCCTTTGCTCGCATCCTCAACGACCGAGGCGAAATTGTGGGGGTTGTGAATAACTACGAGTATTTGAGCTTTAACATCGGCCCCACCTTAATGACCTGGTTAGAGCGCCACGACGTAGAAGTTTACCAGCGCATCCTTGAAGCCGATCGCAAAAGCTGCGATCGCCTCAACGGACATGGCAACGCGATCGCCCAAGCCTACAACCACATGATCTTGCCTCTGGCGAACGAACGCGACAAATACACCCAAATTCGCTGGGGAACCGCCGATTTCCGCTCTCGCTTCGGTCGCGATCCCGAAGGCATGTGGCTGGCAGAAACCGCCGTAGACTATCCCACCCTAGAAGTCTTAATTGCCGAGGGGATCAAATTCATCATCCTTGCCCCCTCCCAAGCCGAACGCGCCCGCGAACTCCCAACCGAGCATAACCCCGATCCAGAATGGCATGAAGTCGGGGGATCGCAAATCGATCCCACCCGTCCCTATCGCTGCTACATTCCTAGCGGTGAATTTATTGATATCTTCTTCTACGACGGGCCAATCTCGCGAGACATGGGCTTTAGCGATGTCCTCTTTAACTCCGGACACCTCGCCGGTCGGATCGGTCAAGCCGTACGCGGCGATCATCGTCCCTCCCAACTGATTTCCGTCGCCACCGACGGCGAAACCTTTGGCCACCACAAAGGCGGCACTGAAAAAACCCTCGCCTACGCTTTTGTTAAAGAGTTTCCCAAGCATGGCTGGACGGTGACAAACTTTGCCCATTATCTCAGCGTCCATCCCCCCACCTGGGAAGTCATTCTTAAACCCGTCACCGCCTGGAGTTGTTCCCACGGCGTCAATCGCTGGCAAGATGACTGCGGCTGTGGCGGCGGCGGACTGTGGCATCAAAAGTGGCGCAGACCGTTACGCAACACCCTCAACTGGCTGCGCGATAAGTTAATTGAAGTTTATGAAACCGAAGGCGGCAAGCTGTTTGAAGACCCGTGGCGAGTACGCGACGAATATATTACAGTGATTCGCGATCGCTCTTCAGATAACATCGATCGGTTCCTAAAACGTTATGCTAGCCATCAACTGAGCCGCGAAGAACAAGTAGACGCCCTGCGCCTATTGGAAATGCAGCGCCATACCCTCCTGATGTATACCAGTTGCGGTTGGTTCTTTGAAGAAATTTCCCGACCCGAAGGCGTGCAAATTCTGCGCTACGCAGCCAGAGCCATTGAACTGGCTGGAGATGTGGCCGGCGTTCAACTTGAGCGCTCCTTTATTCAGCGCCTCGTGCAAGCCCCCAGTAACGTTGAGTTCTTTACCAACGGGGCAAACGTCTATCGCCAACTCGTCCAAACCGCCCAAATTAACCTCAAGCAAGTGGCCGCCCACTATGCCATGAGTTCGCTCTTCCGCAGTTATGCGCCCGAAACGCAGATTTACTGCTACCAAGCCAAACAACTCGACTATCAACTGCAACGCATGGGATCGCTCACCCTGGCGGTTGGACAGTTGCAACTGGTTTCTGATATTACCCGCGAAAGCGTTCACTATACCTTCGCCGTGCTGCACTTGGGCGGCTGGGACTTCCATTGCTGCATTCAACCGTTTAACGGGCGTCGCGCCTACACCAAACTCAAGGAAAAACTGTTTGAAGCCCTAGAGCAAGCCAGCGCCGCTCATGCGATTTTGGCAATGGTGAAGCTGTTTGGCGAACAGTCCTTTAGCTTGCAAAACCTGTTTGCAGAAGAACGCCATCGGATCATGGCTCTCCTGACTCAGGAAACCCTAATGCGCGTCGATCAACTCTATACCCAGGTGTATCGCGATAATTATGGCGTGTTAATGGCCTTCCATCGCGATGAGTTACCCGCCCCCCAAGAGTTGCAAGTGGCAGCAGAGGTGGCGCTCTCGCACCGCTGTACGGTGGGTTTGCGGGCGTTGGAACAGGCTAATGGCGATAAACAACTGGCACTGGCTCAGATTGTTGAGTTAGAGGCGATCGCAACTGAGGCGACTCATTTACGCTGTCATTTAAACGTGGCGGAAGGTAAAGCCACCTTAGAACGGCTGATTTTGCGATCGCTCTGGAAACTCTTGCATGATGTAGACTCCGTTAACCTAGAAGCCGACATCGAACGGGTAGAGCGGCTGATTGAGTTAGGCAATCAACTGCATCTAGGGCTATCGCTCGCTCGCTGTCAAGAACTCTACTTTAACTGTCTCCATAGCCAGATTGTCCCGCGCTGTCTCAACGCTCAAACGCACGCAGACGACCCTTTCACCAACGTTTGTACAGAGGCAGACAAGCAGCTTAACCCTCACCAAATGAAGCAACTGTTACGCCTCGGACAAAAACTTGCAGTTGATGTGAGTCCCTGGCTGGAGTAGAGGGCGATCGCGATCGCCAGAGTTTGCCTGTTTCACCACCCCTGAGACAGGCATTCTGTCTTTTAAGTCCCAGTGAGGGGGATTTGTCGCTGTTGCAGAATCTTCGCGTACAATCGCTCAACCTGAGAGATATTGCGGCTGAGGGTATAGCGTTCGAGTACGCGGCGGCGGGCTTTTTGCCCCAGTAAAACCGCCATTTCCGGATGATCGCGGAATAACGGCAATAGGGTTCTCAACTGGGAGGTGACGCGGTTCGTATTCAGAATCACCCCAGCTCCAGCTTCTAGCACTTCCCCATCTGCCCCCGCATCGGTAGCAATACAAGCCACGCCACAAGCCATCGCTTCGAGTAACGATAGAGAAAGCCCTTCCACTAAAGAAGGCAGGATAAAGACATCAGCGCCGCGTAAAATTTCAATCCGTCGCTGTTCGTCTGCAATGAATCCTAGCCAAATCACCCCCTGTTCCGGGCCGTAGAACATCTTCAGCGAGGAGGCGAGCGGGCCGGTTCCCACCATCAGCAGCTTGCAATCAGGCCCCATTTCCGACTGTTTCCAAGCTTTGAGCAAGGCTTCAACGTTCTTTTCTGGAGCAATTCTGCCTTGGTAGACAAAAATCCGCTCGGCTTCAAACTCCTGCTTGAGGTTAGAAGGGCCTGGGGAATATTTTTGAGCATCGACTCCATTGGGAATCACCGCGACTCTAGATTCTGGGACTCCCAAACGCACAAGGATGTCGCTTTGAATCTGAGAAAACACAATGCTGCTATCGTAGTTTGCTAAAAAAGGTGCATACAGTTGATAGGCGAGGTGTTGCGTTCCGGAGGTGATATTGCGAAGTTTGCGATCGAAGGGGGGATGAAACGTGGCCACTAAGGGTAAATTCAGTTCCTCGCAGATTTCTGGTAACAGAAAATCTAGAGGAGAGAGCGTCAAAGAGGCGTGAACCACATCCGGCTGGAGTTGCCAGAGCGATCGCGCTAGCACTTTACTCGATCTTAAAGTAGGAATGGTGTAAAGCGTTGATTTCATGACGCAGGGGATCGCCACTTCCGGGCAATCTCCCCATCCCTCATCGTCTACTTTGCCTAGAGAATGACTGGCGAAAGGGAGTTTATAGGAACTGCGATTCAGTAACGCTTTGGCACCCGGTTGTTCTTCTTGAGCAAAGTGAAGAAAACTAACCTGATATCCGCGTTCTAGCAACGCATTGGTTACTTCTCGCGAGTAGGTGACATTGCCGCAAAAGGGTGATTTTTTGCCAAGCCAAGCGATATGCATTCAAGTTTTAGGGTTTTGTTAATTGATGAGTTATCCAGCGTGAATTGTCACACTTTCACCTTCCATAAACAACTATCTGGAGGTGCGATCGCTCTCCGGGCGGCAGGGAGTCTCAACGGAGGCGGTTGCTGGATTTCCGCCTGTACGGGAAATATACCAGGTTGAGAGACCGCCAGCTAGAACAATTGCAGCTAACCCTAAAAACACAACTTTTAAGCCTAAAAATGATTCCGCCACCCCGGCTAAAGCCAACGGCAAACTCAAAGCAATATTAATGGCGTTATTTTGTAAACCAAATACCTTACCTCGCATCGCTTCGGGCGTTTGAGCTTGGATGGTAGTTTGCATAGGCACGCCTACCATTGCTGCAAATCCACCAAGGAGGGTAATTAAAATAATGGTGATTCCCAATTGGTGCGTAAACAGCGAAAGTACGGCGAGGGAAAACGCCATACCAATTGAACCTATTAAACTTAATTTAGTATTCGAGCCAAGACGCTGACCGCAATAGCCAATAATTCCCGCACCTGCGGCCATTCCGACTCCCGCCGCCGCCAGCAGAAAGCCAAACTGAGACGCTTTGAGATAGGGGAGAATTTCGGCAAGACGAACGGCTAAGACGGCTAAAGCGGCAAACACTGAAAATAAAATCACCAGTTGCAATAAGGCATTGCGAACGCGGCGATGATTGCTCAGATAAAAGAGTCCTTCGCGGATATCTTGCCACACATGGGGAGGTTCCTGTTGCGGGGGTTCGGATTTTTCTCCCGTTTTCAGGGGAAGCAGCAGCAAACCGGCGATCGCATACGACCCACCGACGACGAATTCTTTGCCAAAATGAAAATTCCCCGTAACGTGCTGTAGCCAGCTATCGGCTAAAGACAGTAAAGGTTCGCCCACCGCAAACCCAATAATCACCGATGCCATCATCGTTGTCGTATAGAGGGAATTCGCGGGTAGCAGATGGCGGCGCTTGACAATCAGCGGAATTGCCGATTGTTCGGCCGGGGCGAAAAACTGCGTTAGGGTGGAGACTAAAAAGGTACTGACCAACAACACCCAAAACCCCAAGGGCAAACCTAAAATTGGGTTAGAACTTTCTGCTAACCACAACAGGATGGGTAATGCCAGAACAATCGCGCCTCTGAGCAGATTCGTAGAAACTAAAACTGCTTTTTTCGACCATCGGTCTACAAAAACGCCAGCGAGCGAACCAAATAAGACGGCTGGCACCGTAAAAGCGATCATAATCGCAGAAACCCAACCGCTAATGGTTTGATTGGTACTCTGAAAGCGACTGGCAATCAAAGCAATCATCAAAACCAGATAGATTTTATCAGCCAGTTGAGAAAAAACTTGACCGCTCCACAGGGCTAAAAAATTCGGATTTTTCAGCACTCCCATAAACCCGCGTTCGGATTTCTCCTTGGCAGGTTTGCGAGCGGGTGGCGCTTGAGCGTCTGAAGTCGCTCTGGTAGTCTGCGTATTCTCTAGCTCAGAATGATGCGCTTCCTCGACCGGGGTGTCAAGGGCGCTTTCAGCGAGATCTAACTCTTGTATATCCGGATCAAACAGTTGCATTATCTCTTGTGATACTTGTCGGCAAAGGGAGAAAACAAGATTCTATTAACGCAGCAGCACGTAGGGATCGATCGAAATGGTACTGGGCATATTGCCGCAAAATATGTTCTAGCCTAAGCCATCGTTCTATTCCCATAGGAGCAGAAGATGACAATACTTCTTGAATAATAGGAAGTTCAGGATAAGCTAAACGCTGCAAGATATCGAGTTCCGTGGCATCTAAGCGCGTAGAATAAGCGCTTTTGCGTGCTGCGGGTTCGCGAGTCACTTGACTCCTTTGGGGTGATTTTACCGCAGGTGGGGAATTGAGAATACCCACTGAAGGCTCAGGTTGAGCAGATATCGGTTGGCGATCGCCCCCTCTATACTTCAGCTTATCTTGTGTGGGTTGGGTTTGTTGGGAAGCGATCGCGATCGCCCCCCCGGCGGCGACATCAAATTCCACCTGCCAGTGGGGCGTCTGAAAATCTGGCACAATGGGATCTTGGCTAGTACAACAGCGGTGAACTTGGGGAGCCAGTCCCGCAAGAGCCAGCAAGTGAAAAACCGCGTGAGTCAAATGAGCCATAATCGCTTCATTGCTAGCGGCTTGCTCTAAACGACCGAGATGAGCGTTAAATAGTTCGTAGAGTTCGCGCTGGGGTTGATCGCCAAGCGCTTGCAGCAACACTAACTCCGCTAAATATTGGCTAGCCGTGAGCTTCCCTAAATGCTGTCCCAAACCGGGATAGGATTCCAGACTTTGGGCTTGAGTAATTTTATCAAGCGATCGCCCCTTAGCAATCAACAACTCATTAACCACAAATAACCCGCTTCTTCCCCCCAAAGAAGACTTATGCTTGCGCGCTCCCGGTGCAACCGCCCGAATCAGACCAAACTCAGGGGTCAAAATAGTTAACAGGCGATCCGACTCTCCCAAGGGCATCCCCTTAAGATTGATTCCAACAGCTTTATAGGTTCGGCTCATAGTTTAGTGCTGAGTGCAAAGTGCTGAGTGCTGAGTGGGGAAGAAGAGGATGGGGAGATGGGGAGATGGGGGGATGGGAAGAAGGGAATTGGGAATTGGGGGTTAGGGGTTGGGGAAGAAAGATATGGGCCATTAGTGCAAAGTGCTAGTTGCTTTAAGTTGTGCGTAGCAGCGTGCTGTAGCTTGCACGCCAAGCAGCGGTGTCAAAAACCAGTTAGGTTAAGGTTAATCTTTAAGCGCCATGCAGCTTGTCCTCAGTTATGGCTACAGCTATATCGAGAACAATAGCCCATTTCATTTACCTTTCTTCCCCCCATCCTCTTCTCCCACCCCAACTCCTCACTCC
>NZ_JASVEJ010000021.1:0-60290 GCF_030285425.1 Geitlerinema calcuttense NRMC-F 0142
TTTTGATGTGAGAATAAAGTCTTTTTCTGGGTCAGAATTATCATGCAGCATATTTACTAATACACCTGCATAAGGCTTAAACCATGTTCTATCATTAAAATAGTTTTCAAGACCGTGAGTTGACACATACTCTTTGGCAGATTGAATATTTTTAGATAACTCGGGTGGATTTTTAGTAAAAGAATCAGTATCACTGAAATCTCCATCAACCAAAATTGAAAAATATACATTTTTTCCAGAATGTTTAAAAAATGAAAAGTAATATTCTACTGGAATGCCAAATCTAAAAGCACGAGATAACTGAGTATTAAACTTAATTTTAAAATTATTTTCACTGATAAAACTATCCCATCTCATTTTAAAATCTCATCCCTGAAACAATAAAGATATCATTATCGATTTCTTGACTATTCCATAAAACTTTTTTTACTTTGAACGGTTTAATTTGATTAGGTATTTTGAGATAGATATTTTGACTTTGACTCTTTGGAATTATCATATCATTATTTCTATTAAGATCAGGAGAAACAAGGACAACAGCTTTTAAATTACTGAGTAATGAATTTGCGTATAGGGTGCTCGCATATTCAAAATATAGCTCTCTAGATTTTTTTTGTCCGGCAGTAACCGCGCTCAATTTACAAGTATTGTAATTATAGCTGAAGATCAAAAATATTATTATAATTATTCTAATTATCGCTTTCATCCCAAGATTCTCTTCAATTTTGCTCACTTTTCTTCTCAAAATATTTCACAAGCTTATCCAGAACAGAACGACCAAGGTCGGTCTGAAGCTGTGAACGTAGAACCTGCACATCTGGGGGCAGTTCGGTCACAGGGTTACCAAATTTATTGATCATTAAAGTGTAATCTTCAACGAATTTTGATGTGAGAATAAAGTCTTTTTCTGGGTCAGAATTATCATGCAGGATTTTTACTAATACACCTGCATAAGGCTTAAACCATGTTCTATCATTAAAATAGTTTTCAAGACCGTGAGTTGACACATACTCTTTGGCAGATTGAATATCTTTAGAGAATTCGGGTGGATTTTTAGTAAAAGAATCAGTATCACTGAAATCTCCATCAACTAAAACAGAAAAGTATAAATTTCTTTCAGAATCTTTAAAAAATAAAAAGTAATTTTCTACTGGAATGCGAAATCTAAAAGCACGAGATAATTCACTATTAAATCCGATTTTAAAATTATTTTCACTGATAAAACTGTCCCAGCTTATATTTATAAATCTCATCCCCGAAACAATAAAGATATCATTATCGATTTCTTGACTATTCCATAAAACTTTTTTTACTTTGAATGGATTAATTCGACTTGGAATTTTTAGATCATTATAAATATTTGTTTTTCTAATATCTTCCGCCTTATCAAGATCGGGAGAAACAAGGACAACAGCTCTCAAATTACTGAGTAATGAATTTGCATATAAGCTGCTCGCGTATTCAAAATGCAACTCTCTTGGAGATAATTTTTTTGTGTCAGCTCTAGCCTTACTGTCGATTAGATTTGAGTTAAACAGTATAAATACAATTAAGATAAATCTATTAATTAATTCCATTCCAAGACTCCCTTCTGTTTTGTGCATTGTCATTATCTGGCTCAAGTTCAAAATTATCTTCTAAATGATATGTAAAGTAATATAGATAAGCCTGTTTGAATATGTTTTCTTTTGCTTTCCACTCCATATATTTTGGCCTCTGCCAAACTGGCTTATTCTCTTCTGGTTGTCGTTGTAAAAATCTCATTGTAAATTGCAGTTCTTTATCAATTGCTGCTGAATACATTCCATATATAAGGCTTTTTGCTACCGAATCAGCTTGAGATTGATTTGCAAGAACCTCCATATTGAATCGAGCTTTTCCATTAGTTTGCATTTCGACATTGCTGTATGAATTTGTAATAAAGTGATGAACCCCTGCATTAATTGCTACATCACCACACCCACCATCCCCGATAGATTTGACTCCCAAATATTGATCCCGATGAAACTCTTCCTCAGCTTGAACCAGATTATAATACTGATTTGATACAGTATTAAATAGGTATGTGCCATTTGTTATCATAGCGCCTTGAGGCCATGCATCCATAATGACATTAAAATGTCCATCTCCCAGTTGCGTCATGCTAATTAATTGAAAATTCAAGTTTGTATTTGCAACATCATAATGAGAATTCACCCCTCCGTCTCCAATGGGAAGATTAACATTAATATTCGTTGTGACTGTTGTGCTAAATGGCTGACCACCTAATTCACCACTGATATGAGCCGTAATATAATAGTTTGGTTTATTGTCCTTACCCAGAGTCGTTGCTGGTTGGGTGAGGCTATATTGCCCGTATCCATACCAATAAACCTTTTCCACAGCCCCTGTCCAGGATTGCGATGGACTTTGGGTTGTATTTGTTATCGCATTATCTCCACTACCTGATCCGACGAGCACTTTTCCGATATGGTTGGTGGGGTTTTGTGTGTCCAAGGTGACCAACCAAGTCACATTGCTGATTGTAAGGACATTAGCTGGTGTTGTTGTAATAATAAATCGATTCGATTGACTGTCTTGTGCTGTATACGCATCAGGGGTCAGATTAAACTTAATCACATTGACATTGAGATTGGTGGTGCTTGTGCCCACGGTTGCCGTGACAGTGAAATTACTCATCGCATTGGTGGGGAAGACCACGGTATTCGATGCTGTCGTCCCGGACATGGCTGTTCCATTGGTTTCCCATTTCGGCCAGCCCGACGGAAATGTGCTTCCTCCCGAGGGAACCGCTGTGTAATTGTTTGTCGATCCGGCCAACACGTTTGTGGCTCCGATAATATTGCTGATCCCCACGATTGTCACGCTGATATTCGTCGTCCCGGTATTCGTGTAGCCCACTCCATTTAATAAGCCTGTGTGCGTCGCTGTCAGGGAAATATTTGTCTCCCCGAGGGTTGTGATGGATTGGATACTTGTATTTGTGATTCCTCCACCCGCCCACGAATACGTGGTGCTGTTTGTCGTCACAGTTTGTCCCGGAACAGATCGCCGAAGCCACCAGATATGCATTCGTGTCCCCGACGGCGATCAATCCCGATGGACTCGGGGTGATTGTCACCACCAAGGAACTGCTCGCCGCTCCCACTGCCAGCATCATTCCTCCCCCCATCACCACCATAATCAATTGTATCCGCAATCGTCCCAAGATTCCCCTCTCCTTTTCCCTGTTCTTCATCGTTTCCCCTTGCTTCATATTCTTTTTACTCCTTGGCTCCGAGATTTTGTGTGTTGTCATTGTTTACTTTGAAACTGATTCCCACCTCATCCAGAGGGATGTCCACGCCGGGTTCACCCTGTTGCGGGGTGTCGGTGCAGACTTCGCCCTGGGCGTTGACCACGGTGTTTAGCGCCTCGTTTTTCATCGCATTGAGTCCGTGTTGATCCGGCGAACCCGCCAGCAGGGGGAATTTCTCCAGATTCAGCGTTTTCTCGAAGCCCAGCGGCGGCTCCGCTTTGACCTCGATTCTTTTGCCTTTGAGGGATTCCCCCTCCAGCACCAGGCCAAATCGTGGCACTGACCACCATCCCATGACCCGCCCGTAAATGAAGTTCCATCCTTCCTTGAGAAAGATTTGTTGGTTCTTTTTCGGGTGCCAGTGGTAACCATTGTGATTGGAATATTGGTCATGCTCGATCAGGACATGATTGACCCAAACCATTTGCGTGGAGCCGAACATGCCGATATCCCCGTTGAATTGGGGTTCATACGCCGGGAAATGCGCCGTCACGACCATGTCCTCAGGACTTTTGATCCATGTGGCAAAAAAACACACACCGGAGGTTTGATCGTCACGGGCGGTGACGATATTGTCCGACACCTTCGACATCCGCTTGGTCCAGCGGGCGGTGTTTTTCTGTCCTTTGGCATCAACCGTCAGATCGTCCCGGTAGGAGGCGCTCGCCTCCAGCTCCTTGTCCGCCGGATATTCCGTCCGGAAAAGCAAGTCCATCAGATAGAGATTCGCGGAATGCGCATCCTGCGGATGATTCGGCATTTCCTTGTGCCCAAATGTGCCCCCGACCAGCCAGGTGCGAATCGGCACTTTCGCCTGTGCCATGACAGGAGCACACAGACACAGGAGCAAAAGCACCAAAGTAGAAGCGGCTTCCAGCCGCTTAACCTTGCTCCTGACACAAGCGGCAAGAGGCAGTTTCCACTTTGTGGACAAATGGGACAAGCGGGAGCTTATCCCTCCAAAAACACAAGCGGTAAGATGCCGCTTCCACTTGCCGAACGAAGCTTTCACGGCACAACCCCTCCAGAGTTTCGTGAGTGAATGTGTGCGCCATGAAAATCACGGGCGCATCTTTAACAACATCCTCAAATTTTTTTCAAACAGTTTCTTTTTATTGACTGAATATTATCAAATATATAATTCAATTTTTTTCAATGCCCGCTTGATTAAAATTAACTTTTCAAAATTTTTAATAACAGAAAACTGTCAATCATTAAACCTTTATCTTGACGTTATTATTTCATTCAAAATGAACCCTCTCTTTTCCTCTTCCATAAGAATCCGATGAGCAAAGACATCGACTTTGCGATTGACAAAGTCGCAATATTGCGAATATCCTATGAGGAACATGCCAGCGATTAACGTCCTGATTTATTGTGAGGAAAACGGGTCTTGTCCTTTGTTGGATTGGCTAGATGACATGCCTCAAAAGGTTCGTGCTAAATGTCTGGTGAGAATTGAAAGGCTGTCTGTCATGGGGCATGAATTGCGCCGTCCTGAGGCGGATTATCTTCGGGACGGCATTTATGAACTCAGAGCCACCTATCAGGGTGTCCATCACCGCATCCTTTATTTTTTCCATGGAAAAACAGCGGCTATTCTTTCCCATGGGATCGTCAAAGAGTCCGCTGTTCCTCCCAAGGAAATTGATCGTGCCATTGAAATGATGAAAAAATTCAAGTCGGATCCCGTCAAACACACTTATCAGGAGAAAACCCAATGAAAAAACGAACATCACGCACAAACGCCGTCAGCATCATTCACCGCCGTTATGTGAAATCCAGTCAGAAACGGTTGCTGGAACTCGAAGAGGAGCGGTTGAATGCCAAGGTCGCCAGGGAAATTCATCGCCTGAGGCAAGAGCATCAATTGACTCAGGCACAATTGGCCAAGCGGGTGGGAACAACCCCTTCTGTCATCAGCCGTTTGGAGGATGCCGACTATCAAGGCCACTCATTGTCGATGCTCCGCCGGATTGCCTCATCTCTTGATCAGCAGGTGGAAATCCGATTCATCCCGGTCAAACACAAACTCCAAGCCGCCTGATCTCTTGACTGGTTCGAATATTCCGTTCAATTCGCAGTGATTCTGAACCGCTCATCTCCGGTTTTGAATCCAGATGACCTCGGGCAGATCCAGTTTGTCGATCTCAAAGTGGAGCTTCTGCCCCATGACTTTCCCCTCCATGGGTTTCAGGGTCAAGGGGTTGACAGCTAGACACGCCCGCAGACATCTGTAGGCCCATCAAAAGAATTCCATTTCATTTTTCAATCTCCCCCCAGGGTGGAATCATCATTCGGGATCATTTCGATATTTTTGTGGACACCTGACTTTGATTCGGTTTGTCTGATGAAGGGAATCGGGCATCCGAAAATGGTTCCCAATCAAAAATAATCCGGGGATAATTCCATCATGACTTCCTTTATTGAAATGCTCACCCCTCTGCCGGTGAAAGTTTTTGAGCCGGGAGACGCCATCATTGATGAGGAATACGCCCATGCGCCGCTTTATTTTCTCAAACAAGGGCGTGTTCTGATCTCCCGTGGCGGTGTGTCCATCTGTGAGGTTTCTGAACCCGGCGCGATTTTTGGCGAATTGTCTTTTCTCCTCTCAACCCCCGCTACGGCCACTGTCAAAGCTTTGGATCGCTCGGAATTGTATTATGCGGAAAATGCGGAGCAATTCCTGCGCGAATACCCCGACACACTGCTGGAAGTGTCCCGCCAGCTTGCACAAAGGTTGATCGCCATTGACCGGCATTTTGTGGAAAGCAAAAACGCCTTTGATGAATTGCTCGCCGATCAGGAGTCCAGCCCCACTCATCAACCTCCCCCACCCACCACTGAAAATCATCCTCTCGTCAGTCTTTGGCAAAAAACACAAAAAAGCCTCGTGCGCTACTGGCACGGCGCCAAAGATTAATTTGATTTAAACAATCGTTCACTCAAGGAATCCTCCCATGAAGCCATTCGTCGAAATCGTCGCCTCACTGCCCGTCAGGCAATTTGCACCGGAGGAATTCCTCATTCGTCAACAATCTCCTGCTGGGCATGTTTTCATTTTGGCGGAAGGAACCGTTCGCATCATTCGCGACGACATTGAAATTTGCCAGATTCATGAGGTGGGGTCTTTTTTCGGTGAAGTCTCCAGTCTGACCAATCAACCCACCACAGCCAGCGTTCAGGCCGTCACCCCGGTCAAAGCCCATGTCATTGAGAATCCCATGCAATTTGCCTTCGACTATCCCGTGGCTGTTTACATGATGGCGGTGCAACTTGCCCAGCGTCTCGCACATGTGGACACGCAGTTGACCCAGATCAAACGGGACTATCAGGAGATGTATCGGCGACTGTCGGAAATTTCCATGGTCTAAAATAGTCCTGATACTTTCTTTTCCCAAAAGATTTCACTGTTCCCAACAACAACAAAAGATCACATTACACGTCAAACCCAAAACAAGGAGAACCCTGCAATGGCTATTAAAGTTGGTTGTTTTGCATTGATTAACCCTTTCCGCATTCTGGACGCTCAACTCCAGCAAATTCAAGATTGGGGATTCAAATACGGTGATGTCACGGATAATACCGACGGGGCTTGTCTCGGCGCTGAATTTGGATTCACGGCCGTCGCCAGTTTGGACGCAAATCCCTTCGATCTCAAACGCATGTTTGAGAGTCATGGAATCACGATCACCAGCTACTGTTGCCACGCCAATCTGCTGGATCCGGCGGCCCCGTGGCGCTACGGCACAGCCCAGATCATCAAGGGGGTTCGGTCCGCCGCTGCCATCGGTGTCAAACATGTCATCACCACAGAGGGGGAACCGCACACATCCTTCGGGCAAAAACTCTCGGAAAAAGAAATGGTTTTCAGCGTGCGTGAAAAATTGGCCGAACCCCTCCGCGTCGCCGCTGATCATGGGGTGAAAATTCTTTTCGAACCCCATGGGCCTGTGTCCTGCCGGATGAACCTGACTGAGGCGGTGCTTCATGAGTGTGATTCATCCGCCCTCGGCATTAACCTCGACACGGGCAATCTCTGGCTCGGCGGCGGCGAACCTGTCGAATACGTGAAAAAATTCGGCAAAAAAATCGAGCATGTTCATTGGAAGGACATGCCGAAGGATTTGGAGCATCAAAGGGGGAAAGTGTTTGGCTGTGGCATGGCCTTGATTCCGCTGGGCGCAGGGGTTGTCGGGATCAAATCCGTTTATGAGGAACTCGTCAAAGCGGGCTTTCACGGATTCACCACACTGGAAGTCGCCGGCGAGGATGCCGTTAAGGGAAGTTACAAATTCCTCAAAGACTTGGGCGCCGAATAGTCTTTCCAAACCCAAATTCACTCAAAAACCCCCTGAGTCTTCACACTCGGGGTTTTTCATGCCTTTTCCCTCTCTTCTAAAATGAGTGGCCGCAGTGAGCCGAATCACGGGGAGAGGAAAAACTCTCTCAACTGCTCCAATGCCCGCGCCCGGTGGCTGATTTTATTTTTTCATCATCCCCGAGCTGGGAAAATGTCTGGCAATATCCCTCGGGCACAAAAAGAGGATCGTAGCCAAACCCCCCCTCCCCTTTGGGTTGATGAATGATGACACCCCGGCAAATGCCCGTGAAAAGCCCTGCCAATGAATTTCTTTTTGCGAGGGCCATCACGCACTTGAATTGAGCCGCCCGCTCCCTCCCTTTCACCTCGGAGAGTTCCCGGAGCAATTTGCGGTTATTGGCGGCGTAAATGTGTTCATCAGGATGTTTTTCATCATCCGCATAGCGGGCGGAGTAAACTCCCGGTCTCCCCTTGAGCGCATCCACCTCCAGCCCTGTGTCATCGGCAAGCACGTAGTCAATCTCACGGCCTTCAGTCATCCGCGCCATTTGCCTGGCCACTTCCAAGGCTTTTTTTTCGGCATTCCCTTCAATGGTCGCCGCGTCTTCGACAACCTCGGCAATTTGCTCGAAAGCGCTGACAGGAAGCAATTCGACCCCTTGCCCGAGAATCTGCCCGATTTCCCGGAGCTTGTGTTCATTGCGTGTGGCGACGAGTATTTTCATTTGCGCAAATTGTTTCAAATCATCTTTGGGAGGTTTTTTTGTCTTTGGCTTCCGAAATCGTGATGACAACGGCAAAACCCACATCCTGATCATGATGTTTTTGAAATGAACCGCTCACGACAGAATACTCGTCCATTCGCAAAAACACTTTTGACTGCGTTTTGTGTTCTGAAAACGGCGGGTTCCGGGAATCATCAGCGCCCCGAATCTCCTCATCATGTGAAGACGGTTGATGAATTTCGATGTCACTGATCTGGAAATCCAGCATTGCCGAGCGTCCTTGGGGAACAGTTTCAATTTTGGCGGTCATGGAGACACCTTCACGCATGGAAGTTTTTTGGTCATTCCGGGTGACAATCACCTCCTGGAAATCTTCCGCACGCCCCACCTCACCGGGAATCACCCTGATTTTAAGGGTTTTATGTTGGATCTTTTTATCGCGCAGCAATCGAAAATATCTCGACTGAGGAATGCTGCGCACCCTTTGCTCCGTTTGCCCTGCTTGAGGCAGCAAATCTTTCATGGTGTCCGGATGCCCCTTAAAAATCGTGGCCTCAATTTCATACAGGCTCTGGGCTGCGAGAAATTGACCCGACGCAAAAAAACAGAGCCCCATGAGCGCAAACATGTGTTTCCATAAATTCATGGGAAGCACTCAAAAGGTTTTTTCCGATTAATTCAATCTCAGAGAAAATCACACGGACTCTGGTTGATAAAAATTGTCTGGGCTCAAGAAAATGGGTTGACCACGCTCAATCGTCCAAATTTCATGCCGTTTTGAAGGTCTTCGCTGCAAAGTTCACGACATTCCAGAGACTGTGCCGCCGCGATGATGGCCGCGTCCCAATAGGAGATTTGATACTGAGCTTTGATCTTGAGAGCGTTGTCAAAAATAGCGATGGACATATCAACCACTGGAAATCTTCTCCAAACATGAATAAATTCCAAAGCCTCGGCATGAGAGAGACGAACAGCGGACAGCTTTGTCGCATTCACATAGAACTCCTGCAATACTTGAACAGACAGCCCCAGATCATCCCTTTGAAGCAATTCTCTGGCCTTGTCCGTCTTGGGCTTTTCAACGGCATCCGTGCTCACGGCATAGAGCAGGATATTTGTGTCAACGAAGGCTCTTGCGGTCATGCAATTTGTCCCGGGATATTTTTGCCCCCACCTTAAATGTGCGTTTTCTGGAAAAGAGTTCGTTCATCTTTTCTTTCCTCACTTCGAATTCGCTTTTCTGTCCGGCAAGATTTTTGAGGAATCCGGTGACCAACATGCTGACCGAGGTGTCATTTTCCGCCGCCTTGATCCGGGCGGAACGATAGACATCATCTGACACAGAAACTGTGATATTTTTCATATTCTCACAGTATCACAGTATTTGAATAAAAACAAACAAAAAACCAATCAGTGTGCATCTGCGCCCATCTGCGGATAAACCCTCTGCTTCCTACATGTGGGCGATGATATTGTCGCCGAATTCGGAACACTTGATCTGGGCGGCTCCGGACATCAGGCGGGCGAAGTCATAGGTGACTTTTTTCGAGCCAATGGCGCCATTGAGTCCTTTGACGATCAGGTCGGCGGCTTCGATCCAGCCGAGGTGGCGGAACATCATTTCCCCGGAGAGAATGACAGAACCGGGATTCACCATGTCTTTGCCCGCGTATTTGGGCGCGGTTCCATGTGTCGCCTCGAAAATGGCGTGACCGGTGATGTAATTGATATTGCCGCCGGGGGCGATGCCGATGCCGCCGACTTGGGCCGCCAGCGCGTCGGAGAGATAGTCACCGTTGAGATTGAGTGTGGCAATCACATCGAAATCCTCCGGACGGGTGAGCACCTGCTGGAGGGTGATATCCGCAATCGCGTCTTTGATCACGAGACCCGCGCCGGGTTTTCCTTCCGGAATTTTGCACCACGGCCCCCCGTCGATTTCCACCGCGCCAAAATGTTTTTTGGCGACTTCATAACCCCAATCACGGAATCCTCCCTCGGTGAATTTCATGATATTGCCCTTGTGAACCAATGTCACAGACTTGCGCCCGAGACGAATGGCGTATTCAATGGCCGACGACACCAGACGGGCTGTTCCCAAACGGCTCACGGGTTTGATGCCGACACCCACCTCGACCTTGTGTGCTTCCGTCGATGTGCATCCCGCAGCTTTGGCGAATGCCTCCGTTTTTTCCGCTGTGCCAAAACGAATTTTCTGAAAGTCCTTCGGAGACTCTTTTTCCAGCCAGGACAAAAACTTTGCGGTCAGATCGGAGTCTGACGCCCAATCGATTCCCGCATAGATGTCTTCGGTATTCTCACGGAAAATCACCATGTCCACTTTCTCCGGAGCTTTCACGGGCGAAGGAACCCCGCTGAAATACTGGACTGGACGCAGACAAACATACAGGTCAAGCATCTGGCGCAGGGCGACATTGAGGGAACGAATTCCTCCACCGACCGGAGTGGTCAGGGGGCCTTTGATGCCCACGAGAAATTCCTTAAAAGCCTCCACCGTGTCATCTGGCAGCCAGCTATTGAAGCGTTTAAAAGACTCTTCCCCTGCAAAAACCTCCATCCAAGCGATTTTTTCTTTCCTCCGTAGGCTTTTTGCACGGCGGCGTCCATCACCCGTTCACTCGCCGCCCAGATGTCCGGCCCGGTACCGTCGCCGCGAATGAAGGGAATAATCGGCTGGTCGGGAACAGTCAGGTTGCCGTTTTGAATCGAAATTTTTTCCCCTGCGGGAACCTTGCATGTCGTGTAAGCCATAATCTTTGAATGTCCTTCGCGTGTGAAATTTCAGTAATTGAAGCAATTTGTTTTATCCGGAAAGCCGGATGGTTCAAGAAAATCTTTCCGATCATGTCATTTGATGGGAAAACGTCATTTGACAGATATTTCAACCGGCTGATAGGCGCGGCGCTTGCGACAAAGCGCCCCAAGTATCAAAACAGTCAGTAAAAGGGGCCAAGTGGCGGGTTCAGGAATGCTTTGAACCTCTTGTAGAAATGTGAAATAGGCGCCTTGAAGGCCGAGATCGTCAGCATATTTTAAATTCCAGACCAGGGAATGAGGGTCTGCTTGGAGAAGGGCAGAGGCAAATTTTTGAATTTCAGACTGAAAGCTCACACCCATCATGATATCACCCACACCAGAAAAATCCCCGGTGTAAGCAGGAGACCAAGCGTTGTCGGCAAATGACAATCCGGACAGAGATCCCCAAAAGCTGGTCAATTCAGAACCAATGCCCGCCATGAACACATTGTTACTGATGAGGGAGGCATCATGGGTGTTCGGGGCGATGACATCGAAATGAATGAGGCCAATCGTCGCATTGGTCGTAAAAAATGTGTTGTCAAAGACCAGACTCAAATCGAAACCGCCTCCTTCCATGTAATCCCCATAATAAAATCCCGAACGCCCACCGATCACAAAATTATCATGAATAACATTGCCCGATGAGAGAAAGACTCTGGGGTCATCTGCTGGCAACTCAGATGCGACTTGAATCCCCGAGGCGGGCCCATTTCCAAATCCATTCGTGACAAAAAAAGATTCGTCATACGTGCTGTATATCACATTTCTCCGCAGGATTCCTCCGACAGAACCATCCAGATAAATGCCCGCTGAGTAGACATCAAAAACCACATTCTCCTCTGCAATATTGCCAATGCCCGCCAAAATAATCCCCTCCCCATAACCACGATGAACGACATTATTCCGAACAACAGAATTTGACGAGCCGATCCCGATGCCATTATTCCAATGATCAGTGGCAGATCGCTCCTGATTGTGAAGGGCATACAGCGTGACGGTGTTCCCCTCGACAAGGAGGCTGTGGGTGCGTGTGCCATCAGCATTATTCCCCGTAACGATCGCGCTCCTGTATGCATTGCTCACCACATTGCCCACAATCGCGACATTGCTGATGGTGACCCCCGGATCAGCAAAAAAAGTGATCCCGCTTTCACGAGAGTTCCTGACCACGAGGTTGGACACAGTGATAAAGGAGCCACCGATTGTAATGCCATTTCCACCCCCACCGGGAGCAAGCCCATTGGAGCCGTCATATCCTCCGTCAAAAATCGCCTCTTGCCCAGGCACACTGGTCAGCAGGGTGCGATTCAACTCTGTGCCTGAAATCGAATTTGGAAGATAGGGCATGGAGCTGTAAACACCTCCATACATGAAAATTCTATCTCCAGGGGAGATGTGATTCCAAATCACATTCTGTAATCCCGAGCCTGCATCCGCATTGATCGGAGTCATATCTCCTCCGATCAATCCTGAGTCTGCCTGTGTCCAATCATACAAAGCTCCATTTGTGGAGAAATACCAATCCCGAGATTGGAGAGTTGTCATGCTTGCGAGAAAAACAACAGATGTCATCCACAGAGCAACAATTTTATGTGAGAGGAGCATATTAATTCTGTTTATTTGTATATATGCAGTGTTTTTGGGTTGATCGTGTCAATGAGGTTGTAATCATGCCTTAACTTTACACCACTTCCTTCTGTTCCTCATCAAACCGTCTCAGTGGCAGGAAAAAGATCGTGAGCATGCCGGGAATCGTTGCCAGGCACACCATCGTGAAAAACCAAGCATATCCGAGGCTGGCTTGGAGGTAACCACTGACCATGCCGGGCAACATCATTCCCATGGCCATGAAGCCGGTTGAAATCGCGAAATGAGACGTTTTAAAGCGTTCATCCACACTCCTCATCAGGATGACTAGGAAAGCAGTGAACCCAAAACCGTATCCAAATTTTTCCAGCACCACAAAGACCCCTGCGATTCCGATGTCCGGCAGCGCTGTCGCCATGTAGATGTAGGCGAGATTCGGGAGATGAATCGCCCCAACCATCGGCCAGAGACATTTGCGCAGACCAAATCGGGCAATCAAAATCCCTCCCAGAATTCCACCCACCAACAGCCCGATGGTTCCATAAGTGCCATTGATGATGCCGACTTGTTCGGTGTCAAACCCCAGCCCACCCGCGCCCGATTGATCCATCAGGAAAGGAGAGATCATTTTCACCAACATCGCCTCACCCAGTCGGAAGAGAAGGATGAAGGCGACAATGATCCCGATGTCTTTCTGGCGGAAATAACAGGCGAATGCGTCCAAAAATCCTTTGCCCATTTCCTTCAAACTGCTTTTTTCCCGTTGGCTGTCCGCAGCGGGCTTTGGCAAATAAATCCAATGAAAAAATGCAAGAAGCAGAAAAAGGCCGCAAACGAGTAAAAACACATATTTCCAACTCTCCGCCGGACTGATGCCTTGATTCATCCAATACCCGGCCAAGGCAACGAGCAATCCGGCCCCGGTAATCGCGGCGAGCCGGTAAAATGTGGAACGAATGCCGACATAGAACGCCTGCTTTTGCTTGTCCAATGCCAACAAATAAAAACCGTCCGCAGCGATATCATGGGTCGCAGAGGCAAATGCGATCAAAATCAAAAAGGCCAAAGATGTGGCAAAGAAAAACCCCGTGCCAAAGGACAGGGCCACCAGAAAAAATCCGATCGCCATGAGCGCTTGTGTGGCAAGAATCCAGGAACGTTTGGTTCCGGTCAAATCCACCACCGGCCCCCAGAGAGGTTTGATGACCCATGGCAAATAAAGCAGACTGGTCAAGCCGATGAGTTCATTCGACACTCCCATTCCTTTGTAAGCGACCACAGAGGCGTCATTGACCATCACATACGGAAGCCCCTCGGCAAAATAGAGTGTGGGAATATAAACCCAAGGCCAAGGGGACTTAAAAAAACGGCTCATCAGATAGGATTACTCCAAAAGTTGCGGATAATGCCTCTGCGCAAAAGCCTTGCAATGATCGAGAATCTCCTGGGGGTAATGCATTTGCATGACCTCTTGGGCCAGTTGTTGCGCCTCCTGATGGCTGAAGAGACGAATCGCCTGTTTGATAAAAGGAACCTGAATGGAGCCAGTGCTGATCTCGTCAATGCCCAGTCCAATCAGCAGTGGTGTCAGGGTGATTTCCCCGCCCATCTCACCGCAGATGCCACACCAGATGCCTTTGCGGTGCGCGGCTTCAGCAGTGAGCTTGATCAATTGAAGAATCGCGGGATGCGTGGGTTCGTAAAGGTAGGCAATTCGCTCGTTCACACGATCCACGGCGATGGAATATTGAATCAGATCGTTGGTTCCAATGCTCAGGAAATCAACCTCCTCAGCGATTCGATCCGCGGTCAGGGCGGCTGAGGGAACCTCAATCATCGCCCCCGTGCTGATGTGTTCATCAAAGGCTTTGCCCTCTGCTCTCAACTCATTTTTGCATTGTTCCAAAAGGGCATTTGCATCCAGCACTTCCTTCACCCCGGAAATCATCGGATACATGATTTTGACATTGCCCTCCGCGCTGGCCCTCAAAATCGCGCGCAGTTGCGTCTTGAAAACATCCTGTCTGGCCAGACAGAAACGGATGGCCCGCCAGCCGAGGAAAGGATTCATCTCCTGGGGAATTTGAAGATGCGACAAAAATTTGTCCCCACCAATGTCAAGAGTTCGAACAATGACAGAATGCGGCTTAATGGTTCTGGCCACCTGCGCATAAGCCTCATATTGCTCATCCTCCGAGGGCAATGTGTCACGGTTGATAAAGAAAAACTCTGTGCGGTAGAGTCCGATCCCCTCCGCGCCATTTTCGACGACATGCGCGACATCCTCCGGCAGTTCGATATTCCCTGCCAGATGAATCCGGCGTCCGTCAGTGGTCACCGGCTCGACAAAACGAACCTCGTCGAGCTTGTCCTCGATTGTTTGTTTCTGCGACTCGATCTGGCCGTATTCCCACAGGGTTTTTTCTGTGGGGTTAATGACCAACACCCCTTTGTAACCATCAATGAGGATATACTGGTCATTCTCGATAATCTCACTGATGTCGTGGAGTCCGACAACCGCCGGGATATTCAGCGACCGGGCCATAATGGCGGTGTGCGATGTGCGGCTGCCGATGTCCGTGGCGAATCCTTTCACATTGCCACGATCCAGAGTCGCAGTGTCGGACGGGGACAGATCATAAGCGACGATGATCCTGGGTTCAGGAAGGTCATTGAGAGTGCGATGCTCCAATCCCATGAGATTGCGAAGCACCCGACGGGTGACGTCCTCAATGTCCGCCACGCGTTCCCGCAAATAGTCGTCATCGATTTGTTGAAGCGATTTGATATAACGACGGGCGACACGACTGTAACAAAACTCTATGCACAAAAGCGAGGACTGCATCTCCTTAACCGCCTGCATGATCAGCGAACTGTCCTCGACCACAAGCAAATGAGCGTCGAAAATGCTGGCATCCTTTTCCCCGATGGATGAGGCGATTTGCTTTTGGATGGCGGTAATTTCCTCACGGGTTTTCAGCAGCGCCTGCTCAAGCTTCGCCACCTCTCCGTCGATTTCCTCAGGAGTAATGACTTTGCGGCGAACCCTTTGCGTGTATCGTCCGATGACAATTGTGCGTCCATGCGCGATTCCGGGGGACACACCGATCCCCTGAAATCTCTGTTCTTGCGCGCTGGAATTTTGTTCATCCGACATAGACTCGTTCTCTCTTAAAGTCTTTCAAGACGAGTCTCAATAGAAAAAATCGCGATGGAAGGAAAATCTTTGGAAAAAAATCAGGGGCAAATGACCCAAAAGAAGACTGAACAAGCAAAAACGAGACTATTCCTCACCGAATTTACGCTCAAGCAATGACTCCAAATCACGAATCGCCGCATCCGCATCAAACCCGCGTGCTGTCACACGGAGCTTCGAACCGCACCCGGCAGCCAGCATCATTAACCCCATGATACTCTTGCCATTAACCTGTTCGCCATCCTTTTCCACCCACACCTCGCACTTGTGATTGTTGGATGTTTTTACGAACATCGCCGCCGGTCTGGCATGTAATCCCATACGGTTGAGTATGGTCAATTCCTTGGTGATTTCGTGATCTTGTTTTTCAACCGTCTTGGACATAGGCACTTATTTACTTGAATTCATTCGTTCGATCAAGCGTTTATTAAAATCTTTTGCGGAATCGAACCCAAAGGATTTGAGCTTCGAGTCCAAAGCGGCGACCTCGACCAATCGGGCCAGATCGCGACCGGGGCGAACCGGAATCTCCACATGACGCACTTTTTCACCCAAAATCTCGTAAAATGAATTGTCCAGACCGGTTCGATCCACATTCTGAGCCTCATCCCACTCCACCAAGGTCACGACCAAATCCACCTTTTTCTCAACGGTGATGCTCTTGACCCCGAAAACTGAGGCGACATTGATAATTCCAAGCCCTCGAACCTCGATGTGGTTGCGGGTAATGTCCGGCGAGGTGGCGATCAAATCTTTTCTCTCACGCAATCGGATGTAGGTCACATCATCAGCGACAAACGAGTATCCCCTCTCAATCAATGCCAAAACGCATTCGCTTTTTCCGATCCCGCTTTTTCCCCGGATCAGAACCCCCACTCCGGCGATGTCCACCATGCTGGCAAATTCACTTGTCTGCGGGGCAAAGTGCTGTTCCAGCACCAAAGTGGCCTTGTTAATCAGCTGCATCGTCACCTGTGAGGATCGGAAGAGGGAGAAATTTTCCTCATTGGAAACTTTGATGAGTTCTTTGCCGGGGAGCAAATTGCGCGCGAAAATCAGGCAGGGAATCTTTCGGTTAAAAAGGGAACGGATTCGTTTGACCTGCTCGGCGGCGGGAAGAGACTTCAAGTAAGTCATCTCGGCGCTCCCGATGACTTGGACACGTTTGTCGGCAAAAAAACGAAAGAATCCGGCCAATGCCAGACCGGGGCGGTTCACCGTCGCCTCATCGAATTTTCGAAAAGCCCCCCTTCCCCGCTGAGCATCTCAATGCCCAATGTCCCGCCGTAACTATTGTAAAAATCCTCCACCGTGATGTATTCGACTTGTTTGGGCATGGTTCCTCGGGCGTGTGCGGGTGGCGGGGATGTGATTACTTTGTGGTGGGAATAATGACGGCAAAGTCTCCGTCTGGACGGCGATGAACGACATTAATAATCTCCGTCTCGGTGTTGAAAAACACCAGAAACGGCTTGTCATTAATGGACATTTCCAAAATCGCCTCGTCGAGGGACAGCGGACGAATGACGGTTTTCTCGGTGTGAATCTCCCGTGGCTTGACGTGTTCCTCATCTTCAGAAACCGTATGAAAATCCGCCCGGTAAACCGGCATGTTGATCTCTGTGGGGACATATTTGCGTGGACGGTGGCTCTTGAGCAATTTGGTCTTGTGCTTGCGCATTTGCTGGAGAACCTTGTCAATCGACAGATCGATGGACGCATACATGTCGTCGGTCGTCGCATGGGCCTCGATGACGATGTGGTTGTTGCAGTGCAGGACAAACTCGGCTTTTTGACGGTGTTTTCAATTGTCAAAATCGCATGGGCGCTCTGAATGCGGGGGTAATCGGGGGAAAGATGCTCGACTTTTTTTGCGCGTATTCCTTGAGCGCCGGTGTGATATCGACATGGCGACCGGTGACATGAATCGTGAAGTGATGGTCTTTTTGCATAAAATTTTCCCTCTGGTCGGATTTGGACTTTTCCCGATCTTAAACGGACGCCGTCTTCCGTGTAAATTCAGAACTTGTCCTCAGTCCCCGCCATTTGCGCTTTTGGCGGTTTCATGACTTTTTCCCGTCAGGGAGTCCATCGCCGCCTGTCCGAGATAGTGGGAGGCTCTCCATGTGTGATACCCGATTCTGTCCAACCATCTCATGGCGTCAAGCAATTCGAGACCTTGGTCGGGTTTCCAGACTCCTTGGGCGGACTCTTCCAGCACAGAAGCCCGCTCTTGCCTCCTTTCGTTGGCCAGTTCTGTGGCCGCTTTTTGAATCGTCTCCAGCCAGACTCCCCCGGGCTGTCCAGAGAGCAACCCCTCATATCCGGTTTGCAAGATCTGACGACAACGGCGCACGGCATCCTGCAAAATCTCATTTGTCCCGGGTGAGGTCATCCCCGGGGGCGCATCAAAATGTGTCTCCAAGCGCGTCAAATGGTCAATGGCATGGAGAAGATAAACCCGTCCTCGGGAAACTGGTTCAAAATCCGTGAGCACAGGGATGCGGGCGAGAAAATCCCGTGTCCGGATCAGCGCCTCCTGAACCCGGAGGCGTTGGGCCGATTCCTGAATTTCACCTTTTGCCGCCAGGCTTTGCTCCAGAAGCCTGAAAAGCTCCCCCGCTGTGTCCGTCATGCAGCGCCGCGTGGCCTCAAGCGCGACAGGAGGCATATTCAGCAGTGTGTCATCAAGATGACTCGTCAATATCGGCCCACGGTCGGGCAAGAGTCTCGTGATAAACGAGGCAAAAAAATCAACAAAGGGAAGAAAAATCAAGACTCCCACGCCTATGAAGAGTGTGTGAAATGCCGCCAGACTGGTCGCGCCAGGATCAAGTCCAAAATTTTCCTGTGCCCAAGAGATGAGTCTCAAAAAAACAGGCAAACAAATCACCGCGATCAGCCCCGAGGCAAGATTAAAGATCACATGCGCCAAGGCGGTCCTTTTGGCCGGCACACTGCCCCCGATGGCGGCGAGCGCTCCGGTGACGGTGGTGCCGATGGCCGCCCCGATGACCAGTGAGGCGGCTTGGTCGAAATTCACCACACCGGAATACAAAGCCGTCAAAGTCGTCGCCACCGCCGCGCTGGACGATTGCATGATCACGGTCAAAAGAATGCCGACGATCATCGCCAGCAAATGAGCCAGCAAACCGCCTGAGGGAAGTTTCGACAGGTTCAAATGTTCGGACAGGGATCCATCCCGGCTTGCAATGATTCAATTCCCACAAAAATCAGGCCAAAACCCGCCAAGGCCATTCCAAGCACACGCCATCTCCCGCGGGCGAGCAGCCGCATTAATGCCCCCACCCCGATGAGGGGCAGAACGTAATAGCCGATGCTCACCTTTAATCCCAGCGCCGAAACGAGCCAGCCGGTGCTGGTCGTGCCGAGACTCGCGCCGAAAACCACACCGAGGGCCTGGGGAAATGTCAGCAGTCCGGCGCTGACGAACCCGATCACGGTTACCGTCGTGGCGCTGGAGGATTGCACCAATGCGGTGATGATTGTTCCGCTCATGAATGCTTTCCATGGCGCCCCCGTGAATCGAACCAATGTTTTTTTCAGGGAATCCCCGGCAAAGGCTTTCAGTCCGTCGGTCAAAAGAAGCATTCCCACCAGAAAAATTCCGATTCCCCCGGCGAGTTTGAAAATCATCTCAGTCATGAGGAAAATAAACTAAATCAAAACCGGATTTGTCGGAAGAGAAAATGGAGCGGGTGAAGGGATTCGAACCCTCGACATCAACCTTGGCAAGGTTGCACTCTACCAACTGAGTTACACCCGCATCGTGGAACGCATCCTGCCTCGTTCCTGTCTTTTCTGCAATACAAAAATTTACTGTTTCAATTTTCTTTGTTTTACCCCCATGATCAAGGGCGGATCAATCATGAGCACGGAATCATCCACAGTTCAAGCACCGGACTACTCGACAGGCGCATTGGCGCGAAGACTTTGGGGATTGGTCGGCGAATACCGGTCGGATTGCCTTAAAATCCTGCTGGTTCAATTGGGCGTTGTGATTCTGACCTTGGTCGCCTTGGCTCTGACGGGAACGGCGATTGATTTTCTCCATCATTCGATTGACCCGGCTTCCTCCAATTTCCGTGAGCCATTTTATTTTCCCTGGTTGCCGGGACACAGTCCCATGTTGCGAATTGTTGAGTTGTCCGCATTGATTCTTTTTTTCGCCCTGCTTCGAACATGGCTCAATTACAAGGCATTCATGATGCTGGCGGTCACCACCGAAAAAGACATCGTCGCGACATTGCGCTCCCGCGTTTATGACAAAATGCAGCGTCTCAGCTTTCGATTCTTTGACGCGAATGCCAGTGGCAGCCTCATCAACCGCGTCACGGGCGACTCGCGCGGAGTGGCCATGTTTTTCAATGCGGTGCTGATTCCGGCCATTATTCTCATTCTCTCACTGGGTGTCTATCTGGCATACATGATTCATCTGAGTCTGAGCCTGACACTGGTTTCTCTCGCCACGACTCCCCTGCTCTGGTGGCTGACGACACGGTTTTCCAAGGTGGTGCAGCCGGAATACACCCGCAACCGTGAGCTGATGGACAAGCTGGTTCTCACGCTGTCCGAAAGTGTTCAAGGCGCCCAAGTGATCAAAGGCTTCAGCCGCCAAAAAGACCGCAAGGCAAAATTTGGCGCGATCAATGACGAGGTGAGCTCCCATCAAAATGAAATTTTCGAGAAAGTTAGCCGTTTCACCCCGATTGTTGAATTCATCACGCAGTTTAACATCATCATCGTTCTTTCCTACGGCGGATGGCTGGTCATCGAGGGCAAATTGCCTCTGGGCGCGGGACTCATTGTTTTTGCCGGCCTGCTCCAGCAGCTCTCCAACCAAGTGGCCAATATCGCCAATCTGGCCAATACGGCCCAGCAGAGTTTCATCTGCGCAAAACGGGTCTTTGAGGTGCTGGACAAACCCTTGGAGATTCAGTCCAAACCCAATGCGCTGTCACCGCATGATCTCAGAGGAGAATTGGAATTCCAAACGGTGTCCTTTTCCTATGATGGCGATGATGCGGAGCTGGAGAATATTTCTTTCAAAGCCTCGCCGGGGCAAAAAATCGGGTTCATCGGCGCCACGGGCTCGGGCAAGAGCACGCTCTTGAGCCTGATTCCCCGGTTTTACGACCCGTCACAGGGTTGCGTGCGGATCGACGGCCATGATTTGCGCGATCTCGACTTGGGCGCATTGCGCGCGCGGATCGGGCTGGTTTTTCAGGAGAATTTTCTTTTTAGCAACACCATTGCCGCCAATATCGCTTTCGGTCATCCGGAGGCCTCTTTTGAAAAAATCCAGCGCGCGGCGCAACTTGCCTCGGCGGAGGAATTCATCACCTCTCTGCCCGACGGATACAACACCATCATCGGTGAGGACGGGGTCAATCTCTCGGGCGGACAAAGACAGCGCATCTCCATCGCGCGGGCCATTCTGCTGGAGCCGACGATTCTTCTGCTTGACGATCCCACAGCCTCTGTGGACGCGGAAACCGAAAAGGACATTCTCGACTCTTTGGAGACCGCCTCGGCGGGGCGGACGACGATTTTGATTTCAAACCGCATCAGCGCGATTCGGAAATGTGACCGCATTCATGTCCTTGACCGGGGACGAATTGTGCAGTCGGGAACGCATGAGGAGCTGGTGTCTCAGAATGGCATTTACCGAACCTTCACCCATATTCAGTATGGGGAATCCTCCCGTCAGGAGGTATCCGAGCCATGAAAAAGGAGACTTCCAAAGACACTTTGGTCAAAAGGGCAAGCCCCGCTGATGAGGTGGAGGAGCAGTTTCAGACAGTTCATTTCAACTGGTCCTTGGTGCGGCGCCTTTTTGACCTGACACTGCCCCACCGCAAATTGCGCGACAAATTGCTCCTGACAGTCGTGCTCCGCGCCATTCAACTGCCCATTCTGACTTGGATGATCGGGGTGATCATTGATGGCCCGATTCGCCGCGGGGACTTTGGCCAAACCCTGCTTTATTGCGCGGGGCTTCTGCTTTTGGTGGTTTTCACGGAGGTGGTTTTCTACTATCGGATGAAATTTGCGTTGATCCTGGGAGAGAATGCGGTCAATGACCTGCGCCGCGAGTTTTTTGCGAAGCTTCAGCAGATGCCGATGAGTTATTACCACACGACCCGTCTGGGCCGCATCATCAGCCGCGTCACCTCCGACATCGAAAGCCTGCGCGTGGGCATTCAACAGGTCTTTTTTGTTTCAATGGTGCAGGCTGGTCAGATGATTTTTTCGGCGATCTTCATGATTTATTATGACTTTGTGCTTTTTTGCATCGTCTTGGCCATGGCTCCGGTCATTTATCTCTTGAACCAACAATTCCGATCCCATGTGACCCGGGCCACACGGTCGGCGATGGAGAGTTGGAGCCGGGTCACGGCGACGATTGCGGAGTCTGTCAGCGGCATTCGGGTCACTCAGGGTTACTCGCGTCAGGAACGCAACGCCCGGCTTTTCAAATCCCAGGTGGATGAACACAGCTCCCTGAATGTCGAAGTCGCCCGTGCCCAAGCTGTTTTTCAGCCGCTTTTGGAGTTTAACAGCCAGTTCTTTATCGTGGCCCTGATTCTCATCGGTGGATGGCAGGTGCTGCATCCTTCGGCGGCCACAAGCATCGGGGACATCATTCAATTCTTCTTTTTGGCCAATCTCTTTTTTGCCCCGATTCAGGTTTTGGGAACCCAATATGCCATGCTGATGCAGGCGCTGGCGGGGGCGGAGCGCATTTTCAAGGTTCTGGACTCGGAACCGGAGTGGACGGACAGTCCCACGGCCATTGACCTGCCGGACATTTCAGGGCATGTGATCTTTCGGGATGTCACTTTCGGTTATCACAAAGACCGTCCGGTTCTTCACAGCATCAGTTTCGAGGCCCGACCGGGGCAGTCGGTGGCATTGGTCGGTCACACGGGCAGCGGAAAATCCTCCATCATCAATTTGCTGGGGAAATTCTATCTCCCGGATTCCGGCCAGATTTTATTCGGAGGCCGGGACATTCGTGAAATCACCTCCTCCAGCCTCCATCGCCGCATGGGCATTGTTCAACAGCAGAATTTCCTTTTCACAGGAACCATCCTCGACAACATTCGTTTTTCAAAACCGCTTGCCACAAATCTTGAGGTCATTGAGGCGGCGAGGAATCTGGATTGTCTGGACATGATTGAATCCCTGCCGGAGGGATTCAACACCCAAGTCGGCGAAAAGGGCGCGAGCCTGTCCTTGGGGCAACGCCAGATGGTTTGTTTTGTGCGCGCTTTTCTGGCCGACCCCCGCATCCTGATCCTCGACGAGGCGACGAGTTCCCTGGATGTTCTCACGGAGAAACGCATCCAGAATGCCATCGGCAAATTGCTCGAGGGCCGCACGAGTTTTATTGTCGCCCACCGCCTGAGCACGATTCGGCACGCAAATCTCGTTCTGGTGCTTGATCAGGGGCGCATCGTTGAGGCGGGCACTCATGAGTCGCTGCTTGCCCTCGGCGGTTATTACTCCTCGCTCCACGAGCAGTTTGTTCACTGAAACCCCCATCCATAAAATTCACCGATTGTCATGATGTCCTGGGAAATTCTTCTGCCGCTGTGTTTGGGAATGGCGCTGGTCGCATTCCTGTATTCCTCTGTCGGGCATGCGGGTGCGTCGGGTTACATCGCTGTCATGGCCTTGGCGGGGCTGGCTCCGCAAATGATCAAACCCATTGCCCTGACTCTCAATATTCTTGTCGCTTTTGTCACCGCATGGAATTTTCTCCGTCGCGGGCATTTCTCATGGGCCATTTTTCTCCCCTTTGCGCTGGCATCCGTTCCCATGGCCTTCCTGGGCGGCTATTTGCATGTTGCCGACACACTGCTCCGCATTCTCATTGGCTGTGTCCTGCTCTACTCGAGTTTTTATTTTCTTTTTCATCCGCAGGAACCCTCCCAAATTCATGCTCCCTCCAAGCCGGTTTCATGCGGCGCGGGAGGAGTCTTGGGGCTTCTCTCCGGGATGACGGGAACAGGTGGCGGCATTTTTCTGACTCCTCTGCTTTTGCTGATGAAATGGTCGGGCACAAAAACTGCCGCAGGAATTTCCGCCCTTTTTATTTTGGTGAATTCATCAGCCGGTCTTGCGGGCCATTGGTTGAAATCTCCGGGAATTCCGGGCTTGGTTTGGCCAATGATCGCCTGTGTTCTCATCGGGGGATGGACGGGATCATTCCTCGGGAGCAACCGCTTCAGTGCTCCGATGATTAAGCGGCTGCTGTCGATTGTCCTGTTTGTGGCCGGTCTTAAGCTGATTTTTTCGCGGTGAGTTTTGCTATTGTGCGGTGAATTCCGGGGACACCACGACACTGACAAATCCTTCCGTGCCGAGATATTTTGCGGCGACGGCATTGACTTCCTCCAGCGTCAGAGCCTGAATTTTTTCGGCGTAACGGCTCTCGAAGTCCGTGCCGAGTCCGTAGAGTTCATTCAAAGCCGTTTTATAGGCGAGTATGGATGCGCTTTGGTTGGCGAGTTGTTGCGCTCCAATGAGTTTGGCCTTGGCCCGGTTAAATTCCTCCGGGGTGAGCCCTTTTTTGGCGAGGTCTTTGATCTCGGAGAGCATTTCCTTCTTTACGGCATCGACTTTTTTTGGGTCGGTGCCCACGTAAAAGACAAAACTGCCGGGATCCACACCGAGGAATTGACGCGCTCCGACAAAATAGGCCAAGCCCATCTTTTCACGAATGCGGATGAAAAACCGCGAGGCCAAATCGGAGGAGGCCTCCTCAATAATTTCGAGCGCGAATCGGTCGGCGGACTTGATGTCCACACCGTTAAACCCAAAGAGCACGATGGCCTGGGCTTTATCGACTTTCTCACCGACGAGAACGGGCTGATCCCTCCGAGTCTTGTCTCCTGGGCCCGTGGCAACATGCTTTTGTCCCGCAGCTGGCAGTGACCGAAAGGCGGCCTCCACCTTTTTGCGGACATCAGAGGCATTCACATCCCCGAAAACGGCGATGACCAGCTCTTGCGGGTTGAGCAATTTGCTGTGGAATGCCTTCAGCCTCTCCCGGTCCACGGAGGAAACTGTTGGTTCAGTGCCATTGACCGGGCGTGAGTAGGCATGTTCCCCGAAAAGATTCCGGTTGAGCAAATTGCGCGCGATGGTCATGGGCTGTTCGAGTTCGGCCTTGATCTCGGCAAGTTGCGCGGATTTTTCACGGTTGAGCGCGTCCTCGGGGAATGCGGGGTTCAGCAAAACATCCGCAAAAATCTCCAATCCGAGGTCGAAATCGGTTTTAAGAACCTCGACACTGGTGGAAAATGAGTTGTTGCCGCTGTCCGCGCCGATGCTGCCGCCGACCCCCTCGATCTCACGCGCCATTTGCTCCGCGGAACGTTTGGCGGTGCCTTTGAGAATCATTTTCCCAAGCAATTTGCTGATGCCATTGTCCTCGGGGGTTTCGGAAAGCAGTCCTCCACGGGTCACGGCCCGAAAGGTCACGAAAGGAACCCGGTCATCGCGGCATACGAGCAGACGAATCCCGTTGTCCAATGTGAAGGATTCCACTGCGGAACGCTCGGACTCCGATGCTGCATGTGATTGCGCATCCAGTGAACCCATCGGATTGAGAGAGGTTACGGTGAGGTTATTCGTGCGCAGATATGTTCTGGCCACGCGCATGACATCTTCCGCTGTCACTTTTTGCAGGTCTTCCAAGTAACCGGTGGTGAAATCCAGGTCGCGGGTCGCGAAATAATTGCTTCCGAGTTCCGCCGCCATCCCCTCGACCGTGCGTCGGGCGCCGAGAGCGGAGCTGATGAATGATTTTTTGGCTTTCTCAAGCTCATCCCTTGTCACAGGCTTGTTTTTGATCTGCTCGATCATTTCCAGAATCGCCGATTGCGCGGCGGCACGTTTGTCGGGTTCGCAAATGGCCGCCACGCCGAAAAGACCGGGATAACCGGGGGTGTAGGCGAAAGCGCTGATGGATTTGACCAGCTCCCGTTTTTCACGAATCTCCTGATAGAGACGTGAACTCCTCCCCTGCCCCAGAATCAGGGACAGCACGTCCAGAGCCGGGACATCGGGATTGGTCAGGTCGGGAATGTGAAAGGCCAGATTCAACCGGGTCAACTGGACATTGGACTCCTGATTGACCTCGTGCATGCTTAGTTGCGGGGGCTCGGCCTCAATCAAAGGGGGCGGCAGAGGCCCGCGCTTCCACCCGGCGGCGAGTTCGCGCACCTTTGCCTCGACGGCGTGGCTGTCCACGTCACCGACGATGACAAAGGTGATATTCTGCGGGACATACATTTTTTTGTAATACTCCATGACATCGTCACGGGTGAGCTGATTATAGACATCCAGATGACCGATGACGGGGGAATTTTGTAAGGGGTGCCGGGGTGTAGCCCTGCTCGAACATCAGGAGCATCGACATGCGGTCGGGATTGTCGTAGCCCATGGCGAATTCCCGCCGGATGACCTCCTGCTCCTTGACATATTCGTCCGGCGGCAGGGTGGAATTCCGCATCGCGTCGAAAAGCACGTCAGTCATTGTCGTCCAAGCGTCCGCCGGGCCGCTGATGTAATAAACAGTGCGGTCAAAGGACGTATAGGCATTGATCTGGCAGCCTTTGTCCTGCACTTCCTGCGCGATTTGCGAGTTCGACCGCGTGGTTGTCCCCTTGAAAAGCATGTGTTCGAGAATGTGGGACAACCCCGCACCGAGCCATTTGCCCTCGGTGATGCTCCCCGCGCCCACCCACATCTGTGCCGACACCACGGGGGCATTCCGATCCTCTTTGATGATGACCGAGAGTCCATTGTCCAGCACGACCAACCGTGCGCCCAGGGGTGGAACTTCGATGGAACTCTTCGATGGCATGCCTGTCATGATTTTTTGTCTCCCGGATGATTTTTTAAAAAGCCAAGCCGCCGCCGTGGCGAATGCCACGATGAGAATAAAAACGGCCAAAACTTGTCGGAAATAAGATGTCATTGGTTGTGATTTTGTCCACAGGGGTCGAGGGCTCGGCGCTTTTCACACGCACGGGCGGTCACTCGGGATGAATACCGGCGCGGAGAGTTTTGTTGCGCTTGGATTTTGCGGCGGTTTTTCCTTTCGGGCGGAAAGGCGCGTCAAATGCCTCCGCGAAATCATAA
Source organism: Geitlerinema calcuttense NRMC-F 0142 (assembly GCF_030285425.1). Lineage (NCBI taxonomy): Bacteria > Bacillati > Cyanobacteriota > Cyanophyceae > Geitlerinematales > Geitlerinemataceae > Geitlerinema > Geitlerinema calcuttense. Next base: position 27,129 of record NZ_JASVEJ010000021.1, read on the forward strand.
CCGACATAGAAATCCTCCACACGGTCATGGTCGGTTTTTCCCAGAATCCCCTTGTCCACCATGTTAAAAACAATATGCCCGAAATCCTCGCATTTCTCGATCCCCCAATAGGCCAGCACTGTGCGCGACATCGGGCCAAATTCCGCAATCGCATAGTCCCGGATGCCTTCGAGCAGCTCCTGCCCGCTGACATGGCGGTTCGGGTTTTTGGAGTCTTTTTTATGGGTTTTGAGGGTGAAATCCAACGCCTCACGAACGAAGTCGTAGGACTCAGGCGCGTAACGGGGATCCTCGGAGAGAATCATGTCCAGCGCCTCATTGAAACTGATCTTCTTCATGCGAAATTTTTTCCTCCGGGATCGGTCGCGATTCAAGCGTCGATCCGCGCCAGATCATCACCAGCCCTCCGAGCAGTCCGGCCGACAGGATGACGGCAATCAGGATTTGTTCTTGTTTTGTCAGTGAAAACATTGCCCCGCCTTTTGACAAGTCTTTATGTCTCCGATCCTATGCCCCGTTCAGGCGTGTGGCAAATTTTTTCGCAAGAGCGCATCTTCGGATTGTTATTTTGCACCACCAGTTTGCCCGGGGGCGTCGGCGTCGCCGCCGAGTTCCGGAGGCCAGTGGGACAAATCATCTTGAGTGTTAAATGAAGCATGGATTCTTTCGAGCTCCTCCATTCTTTGCTCATACGGAAGCCTCGCCCAATCAGCTTTTTCCCGTCCGAACTCACGTTCCAGAAGTTCGTAATACTCCTCGGGAAACGGTTGATTTTGTGGTGTGATCGGAATGTGTTTCATGGCAGCATCACCTCCAAAGGGGGAAGAACACACTGAATTTCTTCGTCTCTTGCTGACAGCAATATTTGAGTGTCTTCACATCCTTTTTCATAAATTCTGGATTTTTGATCCAGTCCATTCAAGGGCGCTTTTGGCAGGTTATATCTTTCCGCCGCCTCCAAAACTCTCTCGTGCTGAAAGGCAAATGATTCATTTGTGGGCCAAGCGCCCACTGAGTCTTTTTGCCAGCTTCGATAAAAGGTTTTCCACTCGGATTGATAAATCTGGTATCGCGAACGGTTCACGCGTTCCCACAGGCTTTTTTCAATCAGCAAAAATCGTTCCAGCAGAATATCGGAACAATCATCAATACAGTTCAAGAGAGGACGGCTTGTCGACAATAATTGGCGTTGCTCTTTCCCGATCTGTCCCCAGGCTTTTCTGAGCAGGGACAAATCTCTCAAATGAAGCAATCCACTCTGCTCCCCGGAGAGCCATTCCTGCGCCGCCAGACCATTGACGAATGGCCAATCCTTCTGACGGTCCGTTTTTTTCATTGAGGCAACTGTGGAACGCGAGGCAATTAACCCGGATTCATATTTCAACAACTGGGGATTCACCCGTGGGGGTCTCCCAAAAAAATCAAGATGCTCCTCCGGCGCCAGCGCATGATTCCAAATGGCCAAATGACTCGTCCACCCGCCTTGGTGATACTCACGGCTCAAGGGTGCTCCGAAAATTCCCCGGTAAGAAATGCGCCAGTTGGCTCCGCTTAAACCTTTCTCTTGACGGCAGAGAAACGCCACGAGATTTTCAAAGTCATCAAGGTGAATGATCCAGTCGGTGTCCTTGGTGGTTTCTTGAATGCCATACTCCACACAGGCCATCCCGGAGGTTAACAAAGCCCGTATTCCCTGCTCCTTAAGCAAGTCCCGAAATATGCGGTAGAACTGGATGGGCGTGGTCATGAATAATCGCCAACAGATTATGCCTTTTCCAAAAGAGTGGCAAATTTTTTCACGTCGGTCACGGGCTCCTGACAGGCGAATGACTCGCAGACATAGGCGGTTCCCTGGCCGCCCACGGGCTCTTTGCCTTCCAGCAGGGGCAATTTGCCGGGGGCGGCGGCGACCACGCAGAAGGGAGCGAATTGCCCGCGCAGGATTTGCTCGAATGGGGCAATTTGCGCGCGGTCACCGGCCAGAACAATTTCCCGTGGCTTGGACGCGTGGAATTCCGCCGCGCAGAGCCAGTAGCCGAAGAAAAGCGGGGAACGCCCCACCAGATCGCGCACGAGCCGGAGGGACTGGTCGGCGGAGAATCCAAAATGCGGATTGCCCGCGAGTAGCGCGAGCTTTTGCAGGGCAAAGGCCATGACGCTGTTGCCGCAAGGGGTGGCATTGTCGTCGAATTCCTTGGGCCTTTGTATGAGCCTCTCGTGATCCTGCGAGGTGAAAAAGTATCCGCCCTTGTCCTTGTCGGCAAAGTGCTCCTGCACGATGCGCGCAAATTGCGCGGCGTGGGTGATCCATGCCTCATCATAGGTGGCTTGGTGGAGTTCGACCAAGCCTTCAATGACCAGCGCGTAATCCTCCAGATAGGCATTCAATGTCGAGCGTCCGTCCTTGTGATTCCTCCACAACCGCCCGGTGTCCGGCACGCGCAAATTGCCCAGGATGAATTCCGCATTTTTCCGCGCGGCCTCGGTGTAGCGGGGTTCCCCGAGCAAACGCCCCGCCTGGGCAAAACTCGACATCATCATGCCATTCCATGCGGTGAGGATTTTTTCGTCGCGTCCGGGTTTGATTCGTTTTTCACGGGCGCCGAAAAGTTTGCACCGCCATTCCTTCGCCTTCCGCGCAAATTGCCCGGGGTCGATCCCGTGCTCCCGCGCAAATTGCGCGGGCAATTTGCGGAGGTTCGGAATATTGGCATGTTCCCAATTTCCCCCGGCGCTGATGTCGAAATATTCCGCGGCCAGCGCGGCGTCCTCGTGTCCAATGACGGAATCAAATTCCTGTTTGCTCCAGACGAAAAACTTCCCCTCCACCCCTTCACTGTCCGCGTCCTGGGTGGAATAAAATCCGCCTTCCGGCGAGGTCATCTCGCGCAGAACGTATTCGAGAATGTCCACGCAGACATCCTTGTAAAAGGTATCCCCCGTCAGGAGCCACGCCTCCAGATAGAGCCGGCTCAGGAGGGCATTGTCATAGAGCATTTTTTCAAAATGCGGCACGAGCCATTCCGCATCGGTGGAGTAACGGCAGAATCCCCCCCCGATCTGGTCATACATTCCCCCACCCGCCATTTTGTCGAGAGTCAGCCGGAGCAATTTGCCCGCAGTTTCGTCTCCCGTGCGATGAATGTATCTCGCCAGAAACATCAGCGTCATGGCCTGGGGAAATTTCGGGGCGGCGCCGAATCCTCCATTGTAGGGGTCGATCTGCCGAACCACCTGCTGGGCGAGTTTGTCGAGCACGGGCCGGGTGAATGAATTTTGCGACGGTTCTGCCTTGAGAAAATCGCCCATCTCCTCGACGAGTTGATGTCCCTGCTTGAGCAATTCATCCTTGCGCTGGCGGTAGGCGGCGGCGACGGATTCGAGGACTTGGACAAATCCCGGACGTCCATAACGCCCCTCGGGAGGGAAGTAGGTGCCGCCGTAGAAAGGAATGCCCTCCGGAGTCAGGAACACATTCAAGGGCCAGCCGCCTTGGCCGGTCATTTGTTGAACCGCCTGCATGTAAATATGGTCGAGATCGGGGCGTTCCTCGCGGTCCACTTTGATATTGATGAAAAGCCGGTTCATCACACCCGCGATTTCGGGGTTCTCAAATGACTCATGCTCCATGACATGGCACCAGTGACAGGCGGAATACCCAATCGACAAAAGAATGGGTTTGTCCTCGGCCTTGGCCTTGGCCAATGCCTCCGCTGACCAAGGGAACCAATCCACCGGATTGTGCGCATGTTGCAGCAGATAGGGGCTGGTTTCGTGGATGAGTGAATTCGTGTGTGGGGAATGTGTCGCGCTCATGGCACTGACACCATCGCAAAAAAAGCAATTTGCGCAAGCGAATCAACTGAGCGAATTCAATCTGGCTGTCATGACATCAAATGATTGAAGAATGAATGGAATATTTCCGCATTTGGGAACCCACTTAAAATGATCGGTCACTCATTCGGGATCGTTCACGCGATAGACAATGGGGTTCAGCTCAGTCTGAATGACTTCTCCGGGTTTCGTGCCGGGCATCCACCAGTTCATGTCATTGATCTGATCCTTGTTCTTTGGAGCAAACATTTTTGTGCCATCCTCGATGTAAATCACTGTCATGACAGCGCGCATCCGATCTGTGAGGTTGGCTCCAGCCCGGTGGAGAGTCCAGCCATAGTGAAAGCTCACTTCACCCAAGTCGAAAGGGGTATCCACCACGGGCAGATCCTTGACACGAATGGTTTCCCGAATCACTTCCTCACTCTGGTCACTGATTTCAATATCGTGAGCGACTTTGATTTTGTGGCTGCCGCAACTAAATGCCAGAGGCCCCATTTCCATCGGGGTGTCTTGTAATGGAATCCAAGCCGTAACCGTATTGAATGTGTCCACAGGCCAATAATACTGATCCACATGCCAGGGAGTCGCGCCGCCTTGGGGTTCTTTATAGAGAGCCTGATCATGATACATGCGCACGCCTGAAACGCCTAAAAGCTCCGTTGCGATTTTAGCCAGCCGTTTGCTGAAAGAAAATTCGCGAACTTTATCGTCCTTACGCCAGAGATTATGGATTTGTTGAAAGGCTTTTTCGTATGTGCTGCGCTCGTGCATCGGCTTGGTCATGGTGTTGTATTGGGCGACAGCCTGGCTGATAATGGGTTCCCAATATGCGATTTCCTCGGGGGAGAAAACATTTTTGAGCTTGATAAACCCATTCTCTTGGAAGAAGGCAATTTGCTCCGGGGTGATGGCGTAATGGGTGTTGATCGGGGGAATTGTTTGAGCATTCATAAGGGATAAAGGGGATAAAATTCTGCGATTCATAAGATTGAAGCCATACGCAAGAGAAATCATCCCGTTTTCAGTCAAAAACTGATACTTTTTTGACTCGTCCCTCAGAATGATTCCGCTGCCCTCACCAAAACAGGCTGTATTCTTGGTGTGATTTCATTTCCGAATCGCCGTCTGGACGTGACAGTTTCGGTTGAGTTCTCGACAATCAAACGCGATGGGGTTAACCTGACATCTCCCCCTTCATGAAAGCTCAATTGGAAAAAATACCATTTGGACAAACGGCTTGGATTTGTCGGAAATTCTCCCTGCCCCGGTTTCATTATCCTTGGCATTTTCACCCGGAGTTGGAGTTGACATTGATCTTATCCAGCCGTGGCACACGTTTCGTGGGAGACAAAATCGACTCTTTCAAGGAAGGCGATCTGGTTTTTCTCGGGGCGGATTTGCCCCATGTCTGGCTCAATGATAAAAATCACAAAGGCAAAGCCGAGTCAATCGTGCTGCAATTCCGTCAGGAACTCTTTTCCTCACAGCTTATCCCGGAAAAGGAACACATTCGGATTCTCCATCTTTTCCAAAAGGCCCGGAGAGGGTTGCTCTTGGGTGGGCGTCTCAGAGACAATGTCGAAAAGTCACTCACCAAGATGATGACCTTGGAACCAATTCCCGGCTTGTCGTTATTTCTCGAAATCTTGGATGGGATGTCCTTAAGCCGTGAATACCGTCCCATTGCTTCAGCAGGATATGAGCCTCTGCTCAATGGAGAGGACAGTTTGAGAATGAACAAAGTCTTTCAATTCCTTCACGGGCATTTCAAAGAGGATATTTTCGAAAAAGAAATGGGAGCTCTGATTGGAATGAGTCCTTCGGCTTTTAGCCGGTATTTCAAAAGGAGAACAGGAACCACATTCGCCTCATTTTTAATTGATTTGCGATTGTCCCACGCCTGTAAATTGCTCATCGAAAGCGACCGCACAATCGCCGAGATTTGCTTTGAATCAGGTTTTTTAAATCTGTCGAATTTTAACCGTCAATTCCTGCGCAGAAAAGGATGCAGCCCCAAAGCCTACCGTCAACGTGCCATCGCACTCATTTAAACCCATTCCAAAATTTTAAATCATTCAACGCACGACTCATTCACCTCGCCGGAATCGCGGGCGACCATTTCAGCCATTCATCCTGGGGTTTGTCCGCAACAGTAAAGATTCGCCCCGGCTTGGCTTGTGCCGCCAGTCGCCCGCCCTGTTGTTCCGGAGTGGCAAATGCGACTCCCCCGGCGATCAATGCCTGCAAGGGCGCGACATTGAGGGTCGCCCCCATGCCGAGAAATCCGAAATTGGCATTAATCCCGCCCGCATTCCAGAAAACGGAATTCTCCCGGAGCAGATGCCGGTATTCATGAAAAATCAAAGCCTTCATCTCGGCTTGTGTGGCATTCGCGCTCAACCCTGTGGAGACAATTCGCCCGACAGGGATATTCTTGTAATAAACAGGAGCGCCCTCATTGATTTTGAGCGTGGATGAATGAAGGCGCACCAGCAGTCCATCGGCGTGTTCGGTCGTAATCTCATCGACGAGCGACCAGTCGGTGACTTTGAAGGAATCCTGCACCGCCCCTTTGCCGGGGAATGCCTCCAGATAAATGCCGCTGAATGCCGTGTCGGCTCCGCTGACACCCTCCCAGCCGATTTTGGGCCGAACCACCCAGTAGCGCGCGCCTTCCCGCACCAGACTTTCCGCCTCCGGGCGAAGGGAGGCCCGGGCTTTGATTCGTCCCAAACCGCCGTCAAACTCGACGGTTTCGATCACCCCGACATTCATCCCCTGATGTTTGATGAAGGTGCGTTGCGGCCCGATTCCCGAGGCGTTGTCGAGCGTCAGCTCCACCGACAGCCCTGAATTCCGCGCCAACACAGGACTGTCATAAAGCCGGAATTTGTCCAAATCCTTGGCGGGTTCGCGCCCGAGCGCTGAATCGAAATTGTCAAACGTGATGCCGCCTTCGATGAATTCCTTGAGAGAATCAATCTGAACATTGAACAGCCCCGGGCCCGCGCTGGCTGTCAGGCGAGGCATCCGGAAAAACTTTGTCGAGGCATTGATCATGGAGATGTAATTGGTCTTGATGTAAACGCGCATGACGACATTGGACATGTCTTCGGAAAGAAGGAGTTTTTCGACCTTGCCCACAGGAACCCGGCGGTAGTAGATGGGCGAACCCGGATTCACCCCGTCAGAGGTCGCCGCGATTAATTCCAGACTCAGTCCGGGGTCATTAAGCGGAATGATCGGGGGTCCGGGAAGCGCGACAAAATCGTATTGAGGTGGGCCGCTCCCGATGGATGATGCGATGTAAACACCGGAGACAATCGTGTCCAAGCCGCTGACATTGCCCAGGCTGATCGTCGGTTTCACCACCCAGAAGGCGGAACCCCCGACAGCCAGAGTCTCCGCTTCCCGGATCAAACGAACTTTGACCAGAACTTTGGAGAGCGCCTCATTGAATCCGATGCCGATGACTGTGCCGACATCCACCCCAAGATGTTTGAGACTGGACTTGCCGGGTTCAAGCCCCGTCGCGTCGTCCATTTGAATGGTGATCACCGGCCCGCGAACAGACAAAGTTTGATAGACCAGCCAACCCGCCGCAATCAGCGCGATCAATGGAATGATCCAAGCCGCGGACACACGGTCATTTTTGACGACAACCGCCTCGGGAATCCCGCCCACAGAAGCAGGGGCTTTCGGCTGTTTTTCATTTGAGGAATCGTCGGTCATGCTGTTTGGCAGTTAACCCGCTTTTCATCCCAAATCAACCTTGGATCGAAAAAATCGGCGGCAAAAAGTGTGAGAATGACCACGGCGGCAAAGGCCACCGCCCCCACTTGGGGGACAACCGTCGCCAACACCCCCAACTGACCGAGCGCCACGAGGATCGACAGGAGAAAAATGTCCACCATCGACCACACCCCAATCGCCTCGACAATCCGGTAGAGCCGTGTCCGGTCACGCCGGGAAAAGCGGTTCGATCCGGCCATGACACACAGATAGAAAAGCACGGCCAGCTTGGCAAAAGGCACGATGATGCTGGCGCAAAAAACCAGCAAAGCCACAGGGGCCATGCCCGAGTCGTAAAGCTCCATCACCCCACCCCAGACGGTGAGGTGCTGCACATCGCCTTTGAGGGTCAGGGTCATCACCGGAAAAAGATTCGCGGCGGGGTAAAGAAACAATCCCGCCAGAACAAAGGCCCATGTTTTCTGGAGTGAGTGCGGTTTGCGAATCGAGAGCCTTTCCCCACAGCGGTGACATGAGAGTGTCTGGCGCGGGGCAAATTGCGCGGGCAGACGGTTCTCCGCCCCGCATTCGAGGCATTTGACGATGCCATGTTCCCGTCCTGTGCTCATGCGCGGGCCCCCGATGTCTGTCCGGAGATTTCATTCCACACCCGATCCTCGTCGAGTGACCATGTCGCCGCCAGGGAACAAACAAAAAGGGCAAAGAGCACCCACGCCCCTGTGTCCAAGGAGGCATGCCCCATCTGGTCGAGCTTGGTGATCGCCACCAGAATCGCGGCGGCATAGACTTCGATCAATCCCCATTTGCCGACCTTGCGGCAGAGCTTGAAAACAGGGCGCAGTCCCGGCGCTGCAAACCCGCATTTCAACGGGAGCAAAACGTAAACCAATCCGGCCATTTTGAAAGCCGGTGCAAAAAGACTCGTCCAGAGAATGAGCAGCGCCACTGGCCAGTATATCCCATGCATCAGGCTGTCAGGCCCGGTCGTCAGATAGTTCGAGGCTTGACTGCCTTGGAAAGTGAAGGTCAGAACCGGGAAAGCATTAGCAAAAAGCGCGAATAAAAGTCCGGCCAGCGCAAACGAGAGGGTTCGATCAATCGTCGCGGGTTTGTGCTCAAGCAAAGTGCATCCGCAGGCGTAACATTCCAAGTCCCCCTTCTCCATATGGATCGGGGGAACCCGGTTCATCCGGTCGCATTGGGGACAAATGATCGTTTGTCTCTGATCGGTCTGTGGCACGGGAGTTGGGATTACCATTTTGAACCCATCCCTGAAAGGATATTTTTGCGCTGGATTCTTCGGCGGGAGTCATTTCGATCAAATTGATCCATGAATCACGCGATCCTTATTTTTTGCTTTTTGGGTTTATGCCTCATGAGTCCTTCATTGATGAGGGCTGAAACAGCAAAACAAATTGCTGTCCAAGGGATCGTCACAGGAACCGTTCAAAAAGTGGGGTTTCGCGCCCACATTCTCAAAACGGCGATTCGATACAATCTCGCCGGCATGACAAAAAATCAGGATGACGGAACGGTCATTTTCACCCTGCAAGGAGACTCCAAACGGATCGAAAGGGCTTTGAATGAAATCCGGGCTGGCACAAAAAAATCAACGGTGGAATCCGTCACGGTCACTCCTGCGGAATTCAACCCCGCGATCAACACCTTCACGGTTCTGGCATGGACATCCCACAGTCGGAAGATCACGACACCCTATGACCTGATTTTCACCCAGAGACAAAAGGATGACATCATCTCCAGGGCCGCCGCAAAAAAGGAATTTGACCGCATCCTCGAAACCACGATCAAAGTCCCCTGACGCTTTTTTTGCGCGCTTGAGGATTTTGCCATCGGTCAGAACTCAACAAATCGGCAAGGGCTTGCGTTCCCACTGTTTGCCGCCGTTTTTGCTGATGCTCTGCCAGCTGGAACGGTCATTCATGGAGACCCAGCGGCGTTCCTCGGTGCGGTAGTGCCAGTCCTTGTCCACGAGGTAATGAATCTGGCGTCCGTCACACTCGATGATGTTGCAGATTTCCGAGACGTGATGATTCTGCACGTCGCTGTCCTGGCGTTTTTCCTTGGCAATCTCCGAGTAGAGTGAGTTCAGGTCGCGCAACCCCGTTTCTATGCCCGAATCCAACGGCTTGACATGGAGTCCGATGCGAACCGCCTCCCGCGCGGTGATCGGGTAGGAGTGCGAAGGGTATTCGCTGTTGAGCTCCCGGCTGATGCGCCGGATTTTTTCCGGTCGCGGAGATGGTAGCTCAGCAGCTCCTCACACACGCGCATGGACAACGAACTCGACCGGTCCAGCGCCCCGATAACCAGAGGATGCAGGTATTTGTAAACCTCGGGGAATGGGTTTTGCGCGCCGGTCTGCTGTTTCCACAGGCGCAAAATGCGCGAGACCTCGTCCTGACTGACTGAGACGAGGTAATTATTGTGATCCACGGGGGAAAGATCGTGTTTGAGGGAGCTGTCCACGGCTGTCAGATAGGAGGTCGGGCCCATGTGAATTTCATTGGCTCCGAGAGCGACCATCGTGGCCGCTGAGGCGCACTCGAATGGCGCCAGCAAAATGATTTTTTCAAACTGGGTGCGGAGCAAATGCACCAGACGCAGGGCCGCCTCGGGATTGCCGCCATTGGATTTTAGGAAAAGCGCCAGCGTTTTGGCTTTGGGCATTTCAGCCAGCAGATGGGAAAAGACAATGATGTCATTGTGGCAGATGGAGCCGCCCGAGCTCGTCCAATAGGAGATGAATGGCATTTTCATGCGCACGGCGAGCCGTCGGAAAATGGCCTGGGTTTTTTCCACTGCGGCGATGTATTCATCCATGAGCATGGGCGCGGGGGAAGGAATGCGGGCGGTCGGTTTTTTGCGGGAAATTTTTGCCATGCATTCATTAAAGCAAAACCCGGCACGGACGCAAGGAGCGCATTCGTGCCGGATTTGATTTTTTTGGGGGGAGGATGGAGAAATCGCACTTAAACGGTCACGGCATCCTCTTTGACCGCATACGTGCCGGGGTATGCCACTCGTTTACCGTCTTTGACAAAAGGAATGTCAAAGGCCCAGGGGGCGGTTCCTTCCTTGTTCATAATCACCTCGGGGGAATACTGGGGCAGGTAAACCCGGCGCATTTTATTCGTGCGGTTGAATCCGCTGCGATGGAAAAGCTTGCTGGAGAAAGCCACCACACTGCCCGCCGGGCAAATGACCGGCACGCCGGGATCATCCCCGAAATAACCGACCAGATCGTTGCTCCCCTCTTCCTTCACATGCTCGATTCTTTCGCGTGTGCCCGCCCGGCTGTAGGGCAGGACATAGACCGTGCCATTCTCCTCATTGACATCATCCAGTGGACACCAGCACGTCAGGTAGGCCTTGTGATCATGGCTGACATAACCACTGTCCTGATGCCATGAGAATTTCGAACCTTTTTCAGCCGCCTTGATGACGTATTGTTCGTGAAAAAGATAAACATTGTCGCCGAGGGCCGCTGTGGAAACCTCATACATCAGATCGCTGAAAAGGAAATCGGTGAGAATGCGGCTGTGCTGGTGTTTGTTATGAACGAAATAGCGGCTGTTCCGGTGGTTGATCCCAATGACATCAGTGCCTTGGGCATCCATCTCACGGTGGAGCATGCCGATGTAACGGTCCGTTTCGGCGCGGAGACCTTCGAGCTGGTCCTGGCTCATGACGGCTTCGAGGATCATGTATCCTTCCTCGTGGAATTGGCGGAGTTGTTCGGGGGTGACGACGGACATGTTTTTTTCCTTTGGGTCAATGTTTGGGGTTTAGAGGATGAAAAGAGTCCTAATCGCTTTTTCGGATTTTGTCCTTCAATCCATCACATCTTTATAGCATAATATCACCATGCCGAAAAAACGTTACGGATACGGGGAAATGGGCGTGGACACGACTTTGCGTTTCCACGCTGGATTCACAGAGCTCAATGGCACGGACTTCGACGATCACACACACGCCTATTCGGAGCTGGTCATTGCCTTGTCCGGTGAATCCGAACATCTCGTCAATGGTTCGCTGGAACGCATCACGGGCGGCGATGTCTTCGTTTTTAATGGGAACTCCTCCCATGCCTTTCGGAAGACGCGCAATTTGCGCCTGTGCAATATCGCCTATGACCCCGGCAAATATCTCACGGGCCTGCGCGACCTGCGCAAATTGCCGGGCTACCACGCGCTTTTCATGATCGCGCCCAATGTGCGCGGGGGACATTTCCGCAGCCACCTTCATCTGTCGCCCCGTGATCTGGCCATCGCGCTGGACATGGCCCACAGGCTGGAGAGTGAATATCTGGAAAGAAATCCAGGGTTTCAGGCGATGATCCAGAGTGTCTTTCTCCAGTTGGTCACATTTCTGTCCCGCCAATATGGTGAAGTGGGCCGGGAAAAGAAAAATCCGGACGCGGTTCGACGCCTAGCGGCATCGGTGGCATACATGGAAAACCACTTTGGCGAGGACATCACCCTGGAGCAATTGGCGCGGCTGGCGCACCTGTCGAAAAACCAATTCCTCCGCGTTTTTCGCCGAACCTACTCCGACACCCCCATCGACTATCTCAACGCCCTCCGCACCGCCAAGGCCTGTGAAATGATGCGCGACCAGCCGGACACCAAGCTCGTGCAAATCGCCCTGGAATGCGGCTTCGGCGACGGCAACTATTTCTCCCGTGTCTTCCGCAAAAAAATGGGTTGCTCCCCCAGAGAATACCGTGACCGCTTATCTCTCCGATGAAAGGAAGGATAATGCAAGGTTTGTAGTGGTTGGGGGCTGCATTCGGTAAATCGCATTGTTGGGCCAGTTTTTCATATTTTTGTTTTGACTTACCTTACTAACTTAGGTTACTTTTCTTACTAATGCAGACCGAAAAATCAAAAAAGAACACCAAGACCTTCCCTCTCGAAATTGAGGATGATTTGCACAAACAGCTCAAAATGAAAGCGATAGAGGAGGACAAAACCCTTCATTCTCTCATCATCGACACTCTCTCGGCTCGGGTTCATGAGGAGCCTTCCATATACACCACTCGCCACACAAAAGGAGAGAGGGCATGAAAATCCAATACACCAACGGGGCGAATCCATGGCCGATCAGATGCAGTGAGCGTGAACCTGTGCAGATCATCTCTGGTGATGTGCGTGAAAAGCTCAGGGAGATTCCTGAAAACACCTTCCACACATGCATCACATCCCCTCCCTATTGGGGAATGCGCGATTACGGGCATGAAAATCAAATAGGCGCAGAAGATTCGCTGCCCGAATATGTAAACAACTTGGTTTCGTGCTTCCGTGATGTCCGCCGAGTGTTGCGAAATGATGGAACATTCTGGCTGAATATTGGCAACACCTACACGTCAGGGGGAAGGGCATGGAGAGACAAAGACACCAAGAACAAAGGCCGCGCCATGTCCTATCGCCCGGACACTCCGGAAGGCTTGAAGCCAAAAGATTTGATTGGTGTGGCTTGGATGGTGGCAATGGCATTGCAGTTGGATGGTTGGTATCTTCGCTCAGACATTGTCTGGCACAAGCCGAACTGCCAGCCAGAGTCCGTTAAGGACCGTGTGACTGTGTCGCACGAATATCTTTTCATGTTCTCGAAAAGTGAGAATTACTACTTCGATCAAGAGGCCATCAAAGAGACCACGGCGGACGGAAAGGCCAAAAAAAACAAACGGACAGTATGGTCCATAAATACCGAGCCTTGCAAAGAATCCCATTTTGCAGTCTTTCCCCGCGCACTCGTCCGCCCATGCATTCTCGCGGGGTCTCCCCATAATGGTCTTGTCCTTGATCCGTTCTTCGGGAGTGGAACTGTAGGCGTGGTGTCAATCGAAACCGGAAGAAAATGCGTGGGAGTCGAGGCAAAACCAGAATATGTCAAAATCGCGAAAAACAGAATAAACGCTGCAACACCATCGTTGTTTATGGATTGTCTGCAATAGCAGGAAAATCCCAGGTTCCATGGACGACGCAAAGCTCTTTTCTGAGGCCCTTAATCTGCAATTTTCTTTCACCGCCGCCGTCGAAGTAGAGCGAGAACAAGAGATCATCCCCTTCCTCAATATGGCAGTATCCCGGTTTGGGGTTCTGCGAACTCTCCGTTTTCATTTCGAGGCGGCCAGTGGCCGCCTTTGCAAGCAATGGTTTCGGAATCTCAACCAATTCATAGCGATAGGAAGGAGTCCCCTTCCGCAAGGCTCTGAGGATGAGAATTCTTTGAATTCCTGCAAGATTGTTCAGAAACTGTTGGCGAAGACCAATGAGATCCGCCGGATCGCTCCCCCATTGACCTCCTCCCAATTCCATAAACTTTGAGATGTGAATTGCGCTCTCCTTGATGCCCTTGGCCGCTTCAGTCTTGAGAGAAAACCGTTCCTGCCCGATCTCAATGTCATAACCGCGCGATCCCCTTGCCGCCAGCTTGGCCGCAAAGCGTGATTCCACAAGCACACGTTCAAGAGCATACTCAAACTTATCTTTGGAAAAGGGTTCACGGGAAAAAGCGTGATGCAGGCGCAGAACATCGCCAAAATCTTCCAGAACCTGACTGGTGATTAAAGTTGAACCTTTATTGCGGGAATAAGTTTTGGGGGTCTGGAAAACCCCGACAACTTTGTCAACTAACTGGAGGCGGTATGAGGAAAGTTTGGGAATTGCGTCGATGAGCCGCTGTATTCTTTCATTTTTGGTCATTCAAATTGATCTTTGAGCATCCGATGCGGATTCGCGAGTATTTTTTTTGCCCAACGACAAACTCGTGCAAATTGCGCTGGAATGCGGCTTCGGCGACGGCAACTATTTTTCCCGTGTCTTCCGCAAAAAAATGTGTTGCTCCCCCAGAGAATACCGTGATCGCTTATCTCTCCGATGAAATGTCCGATGATGCAAGGTTTGATGTGACGAGAGGATCCATTAATCTCCGCCTTCTGATTTTATGATTGTCATCTCTGCCATCCTTCGATTTTGAATACACGCTCAGCAAGCTTGCGTTCCGGTTCGCCAGAGTCTGGTGCAAACCAGACTTCGAAACGAGCAGCATATGGTTTACCCCAATCACCTTCGTAAATCGTGAACCCAGCCTTCGCACTAAATCTTTCTGAAGAGTCGGCTGACCATGTCATGCGAGTTTTCGATTTTTCCTCCAGTCTCTCAACGGATAGTGCGGTCCCGTTGGTGACCTCGAATGCTTTTAAATAAACTGTGCCAGGTTCTCCGGAATTAAGCATATATACCACGCTGTAGATACCTGGTTGCATTCCAGTAAGCAGCCGAAATGGATGTTCGTCATCGCCTGCGAGACGACTAGCCAAATCATGGGATCTGGCACGAGCCGCAGCCACTGCGGCTTCGGGGTTCCTCAGGAACTCCGAGAACTCCTCCTCCAGATTAGCCACCGTGGCTTTAGTCACCCGGCGTTCAGGATTGTCTGATTGCTCAAATATCTCGACCCAAACTCCGCCACAATCAATCATCACTCGGCTCTCTTGTAGCTTGTTGCCCATGCTCATGTCCGGCTTAACCGATTTGCTGCCTTCTTGAACATGCTGCACGGCATACCCACTCCACTGCTTAAGATCCAAACAGAGGAGGCAGCGAGTCTGAAACCGGGAAGCATCATTGAAGTCTGAAATGTAACCATGCAGTGTATCCCGAGGTTCTCCCCCGTAGCTCCATTGTCGCGATGCAAAGCGATTACCCTGTTCAATGAAAACATGCCAGTCTGGAGAAGCTTCTACGTAGTCACGAAAAGTCTTGGAGTGTTCTGTCGATGCCCTGCGTAGCGAGGGCATTGATGGTGTAAACTCCGATTTACCAGTTCCCGGAACAGTCAGAGCAGTGCGAACAGAGTTCTGAAATCCATCACTACCTTTGGGCCAAGGATCTATTGTGTCTTGATCAGGTTCAGCAATCTCAATGCCATCAGGAATCGTCAGTTTATCAGCAAATCCATCTTCGCTAGGGCCAAACATGGACGCAAACATAATAAAGCTATAGGTAAAGAAGGCAGCGGCACCACAACCGAAGACAAGAACGGCATTGATGCTGCCTTGAACCCATCGTTTCTTGATCAAATTCCATATTGCTGCGGCAATAACACCAAGAAACGCGAGGGCTGTGAGGCAGAACAGGCCATTAGCCACAATGGCGAGAAAACTCCAACGAGGAACTGCCGTTACCGTGAAGCAGGCAAGCAGAAGGAGGAAAAGGAGTGCTGGTAGCCACCAGCTAGAGAAGTATATCTTGAAAACGCTATTTATCATTTCTAATTGAGTCTATATCAGACAGAAATCATTTTGTCTATCTCCCAAAATTCCGCCAATCTAGAAAATCCAAATGTGAGATGAACGACTGATAGGAAGCCATTTTATGAATGATGAGGTTATTTCTGAGAGGTTCTTTTTTTCAGCATAGCCATAATACACACAATAAGAATCGGAAACGGAGTGGATATTATCAATAGATATCCAAATAAAACCAAGGCTGTCGTAGATGGGGTAGATGTATCCTCATAACCCCAAGAAAATGTTTATTGCCACCAATATCCGATCAATAAAATACCTGCTATTGGAAATAGAATTGTCAGTAAAACCGCTAACATCAAAGGTTTTTTCAAGAGAACTTTCATGACACGGTTTGTTTGTTAAAAAGTATTATCCCTCCCCCTCCTCTTCGGTCAGCTTGAGAAAGACCTCCTCCAGTGCGGAGGATGAACCCCCGGCATTTTGGAGTTCCTGCGGGTGGGCGCAGGCGATCAATTTGCCTTTGTGAATGATGCCCACGCGGTCGGCGAGTTCCTCCGCGAGATTGAGTTGGTGGGAGGAGAGGAATACCGTCATCCCCTCGCCCGATTTTTTCTTGAGAATATCCTTCACCAGACGCGCGTGTTTTGGATCGAGGCCGACCATGGGTTCATCAATGACAAAAACTTTCGGGTGATGCAGGAGGGCGGCGGCAATGGCCACGCGCTGGCGTGTGCCATGGGAGAGATACTCGATGAGCGAATGGCGGTAATCCCCGAGATTCAGGTAGTCCACCAGTTTTGCCGCCTCCGCACGGGCATCGGTGCGGGGCATCTCGAAAAGGTCCCCCACAAAATCGAAAAATTCCAACGGAGTGAGCTTTTCATACAGAAAAGGAAAGTCCGGCACGAAGCTCAGGAGCTTTTTGGCCGCGACAGGATTTTCCCGAATATTGATCCCACCCAGAAAAACCTCCCCGGCGGTGGGACGGAGCAGACCGGCCATCATTTTGATCGTCGTCGTTTTTCCGGCGGCATTCGGCCCGAGCACGACGAAAAATTCCCCCTCGGGGATGTCCAGTGAGATGTCATCCACGGCGGTGAGATCGCCAAATTTTTTTGTCACATTTTCGAGTCGGATCATGGCCAAAGCATCTGTCAAACCGGCATCAGGATTTGCGTTTTTTGCCCCGTTTGATGCGAAAGACGTTATTAAAAGTTTTTTTGAAACTGTCCTTGAGCGTGAGATACTCCTGGCGGAGTTCCCCCCCGTTTTTAATCGCCTCCAGAACCCCGCGAACTGAGAACTCTTTGACCTCCAGAATCGTGTAGGCGGTTCCCAGCGCCTCCGCGTGGTGGGCGTCACTGGAGGAGGTCATGGGATATCCCTTCTCCTTGGCGTATTCAAAAGCCTGACGATTGTAGCGTTTCATCGTTGTCGCCGCGTTAAAAACCTCCAGCGCGTCAAACTCCATCGCATCGAGGTCCGACTCCCGGATTCCCGCCCGGAAAAGATCGTAAGGATGGGGGGGAATGGCAATTCCTCCTTTGCGCCGAATGAGCTTGGCGACCTCGGTGGCCGGGGACATGCGCAAGTCGGGCAAGACCACCCCCAGCCCGAGCAAATGCCCCTGGGCCGTGGTGACCTCCTGACCGGGAATGATCAGAAAGTCGTCCACAGGCATTCCGTCCTCGCGCATCATGCCATGGCGGAGAAAATACTCCACACACTCGCAGGTGTTGTGGTCGGTGATGGCAAAGCCATTCAATCCCCGCTCCTTGGCGACACGCACCATGTCCTCGGGTTCAGCGACCCCGTCAGCGGAGAAACGGGAATGACAATGAAGATCGAATTTCAGTTTCATTGGACTTTGACCTGTCGGATTTCAAGATAGGTTCTGGATTTGGAGCTCGTTCGTCCGGGATGGAATGTGGACACCTGCATTTCTTTGACGACCCAAGCATCCCCCACCCTTTGCACCCCGTTGACCTCGACCCGTTTGATGGTCTGACCATTTTTGTCTTTTGCGTCCACCCGGATCAAGGCGAAATATTGACTGGACACCCAGAAACGCACAGACGCATAGGCGCTCTGCCCGGCGGGGGCGTCCACATCATACACATAAGCCGGGAGCGTTTTGACACTGTCAACGCCCACCTCCCGAATGTCCGGCCAGTTGAGAAAACTCAAAGCCAGGTCCTCGTATGAGATGTCGGTGTCCAGAATCGGCGCTTTTTGCTCCCGCGCCGTGAGAGCCTTGAGATTCCTGCCTTGGCCGTCCCCGCGTTTGACCGATGTCGTCGAGCTCGAAAAAGCAATTTGCACGGACAGATTCGCCTCGGGCACGAGCATGAGGATTTCCCGGTCCTTGGTGCGCATTTCCATGGGATAGGTCTTTGACGGTGTGCGCAAAATGCCCGTCATCGTGGCATCGGCCATCGAGAAATTTTTCCACAGTCGCGCCATGACGAATTCCATCGAGGGTATCGCCGCGGTTTTATCCTGCGCGGACAAAGGAATGGCGAGCATGAAAATGACGGTGAATAAACAAATCTTCCTCATAAGAGACCCTTGCTTTTACCCATCCCTTCTGATTAAAGCGAGTGTGAAATGGATCATTTTTTTCTGCATGCCATCAATGCCGGTTTGTCCAGTCCTGTGGCCGATTTCTTCCTTGTGACGGCTTCGGACTTCGACTTATTCACACTGCCTTTGCTCATTGCCGTCGTCCTTTTGCTGTCTCTGGGCGGCTGGCGGGGACGCATTTTTGTGGGAATGATGGCTCTGTGTCTGCTCATCGGGGATTCAGGAATCGGTTGGTCGATCAAACGCGCCACTTCCCGCCCCCGCCCCCATGAGGCGGTGGAATGGGTGACCTACCGGAACTTGGAGACAAAACCCATCCGCCTCGGGCCCCTGAAAATTCCGACCACATTTCAGGTCAAAAGCCAACCCGCCCGCGTGACGATGAATCCCAACGGACGCTCGATGCCGTCGGGCCATGTGCTCAATAATGTCGCGCTGGCGATTTTGGTCACCATCTACTACCGAAAATGGGCGATTCCTTTTTGGATATGGGCCTTGATAATGGCTGTGTCACGGGTTTACACGGGCTCCCACTATCCCAGTGACTGTCTGGTGTCCTTTGGGCTTGCGATTTTTTACACGCCTGCCATCATTTTCGGTCTTGATTGGCTCTGGAAACACCTCCCGTTTCCTTTTTTGGAAAAGTGGCGCAGAACCATTCCCAGCCTGGCCTTCCCCGGCCCGGCGCATAAAAAGTCATGAATGCCTCATCCACGCCCGAAATTTCCATTGTCGTCCCCGTTTACAACGAGGAGGAGAATATCCCCGCCCTTGTTCAGGAAATCGCCTCAGCGATCACGCCTCTGAATCAACCCTATGAGATCATTCTCGTCGATGACGGGAGCTCGGACAAAAGTGTTTCCATCGCAAAGTCCCTGCAAACGGATTTCCCCCCGCTGCGCGTGCTGGAGTTTGCCCGCAATGCCGGACAGAGCGCCGCACTCCACGCCGGACTCAATGCCGCCCGGGGGGGCTGGCTGGTTTCACTGGATGGCGATTTGCAAAATGATCCGGCGGACATCCCCCGCCTTTTGGAATTGCTGAAAACCCACGATCTGGTCTGCGGATACCGCCGCCAAGCGCAAGGACACCCCGGCCAAGCGAATCGCCTCCCGCATTGCCAATTTCATCCGTTCCCGATTTGTCGGCGACGGCGTTCGGGACACGGGCTGCACGCTCAAGGCCTACCGCCGCGAGGTCGTCGTCGCGCTGCCTCTTTTCCGGGGAATGCACCGATTCATCCCCGCGCTGGTCAAAGGCGCGGGCTTTTCGGTCACGGAGACTCCGGTCAATCACCGCCCCCGCATTCACGGTGTCAGCAAATACAGTGTGGCGGGCCGGGCGTGGAAAGCCACGATGGACATGTTCGGCGTGCGCTGGCTCAATAGCCGCCTCTGTCCTTACACTGTCAAAAACCCATAACGCAGGAGAGATTTGAGGCCATGGACTTTTTGCATGTGGAATTTTTCCAAGTCACGATTCCAATCATCAACAAAACCTATTTGCTCACGGGCTGGAAATTGATCGGCTACACGGGGGTGATTCTTTTGCCGGGCGTTGGTTCGTCCAGATCTGGGCCTCGCACCATGCGAAAAACCGGTGACCCCGCGCGTTTTCTGATCATGAGCTGTGCGGGAGCATTTTGCTCCTGAGTTACTTCATCTTCGGGAAAAATGATTCGGTGGGCATCCTGAGCAATCTTTTCCCCTCGGTCATTGCGATCTATAATCTCTACCTCGACATCACCCACCACAAGAGCCTGCAAGCTCCGGACATCACGGGCGACGATACACCTGCAAAATGACGAATTGACTCTTGGCGTAGTTGAATCCCACCACGGCCGTGACGGGTTCGAGCCCGTCCACATCCGCGAGCCATTCGACGGGTTCATAGGCGGTGGGATAAAAGGGTGTCGCGGCGGGCAGGTTGAATATCCTCGCAAAAAATGCCTGCTTGAGAAATTTGTCCACGTTCTCTTTCTGGGCTTGAACGATGAGCAATGCGGGCGAGCGCTCCCGCGCAAATTGCGCGGCGTGGGCGGTGTCCCCGGTCATTTCCCAGACGCGGTTCCCGTAGAAAACCAGTGACGGTTCGCGGAATTCATACGCGATGGACGGAACCCCCTCATTCTCCGCAAAACCCGCTCCAGCGCCACCACCGGGCTGAGTGATCTCATGGTGTTGGCCAGCATGAAAGTGACTCCGGCCAGCGCCAGCAGGGAAACGGTCATGTGGCCGACAAGCGTTTTGCCCCGCGCCTGATCCATGATGTAAAGCAAACATCCCAGCAGACAGCCCGCGAAAAACATCAGCATCAGAAAGTCCCGGGCAAATCCGTCCACCTTGAAAACCAGCGGCGCAAGCAGGAGGAAAACCATCACGAGGTAATAGATGGCTGTGACAACCTGAAAAAACTGGCGCGCGCGTTTTCCCTCTCGCATGGTCTCCGGTGTCGCGAGCAAATGGCCCAGCAGCAGAAAAAACGCCGGAAATCCGGGCATGATGTAATGGGGCAGGCGCGTGGCATAGGGCGTGAAAATCACAAAAAGCGCGGCAAACCACGCCACCAGAAAGGCTTTCGGCGCGGTCCATTCCCCGCGCAAATTGCGCAGGACAAATCCCCCGAGCGCGATCCACGGCGCAAGGCTGAGGAATACACTGCCAAAATAATAGAGGAAAGCGCTGGAACGCTGATTGAATTCCTCCACCCCGCGCGCCACGACATGTTGGCCGATGCCGACATTCCAAAAAAGTCCGCTGGTCTGGATCAGCGCGGGAATCCCCCAAATGCCCACGACCAAAAGAATCACCACAATGCCGGGGAGAATGCGCAAATGGCTCCAAGGAATCGCCTTCCTCCAGAAAAGAAACCGGTAAAGCAGGAGCGACAAAATCACGACCGCTTGGGTAATCGGGCCTTTGGCGAGGAACCCAAATCCTTGCGCGAGGTAAAGAGTCCAGAACCATTGGTCTTTCCAGAATGCGGGCGATTTTTCCCCGCGTTGGAGCAATTCATAAACGGCCCACATGCTCAATGTCACCGCAAAAACCATCGGCATATCCGCCACATTGCTGCGGCCATGAATGAGAATCTGCACGCTGGCCATGAAGGCCAGCGCCCCCCAGAACCCCGCCAGTGCGCCGAAAAGCCGCCGGCCCCACCAATACATCACCAGAGCGGTCAGGATCGTGAAAAGCGCCGAGTGCAGCCGCGAGGTGAGCTCATGAATGCCGAACTGATAAAAAACCCGCATGAGCCAGTAGGTCATGACGGGTTTGTCAAAGCGGTATTCGCCATTAAAGTAGGGAATCACCCATTCCCCCCGATCCATCATCTCGCGGGTGGCCTGGCCGAAACGGGGTTCATCCCGGTCAATCAG
Source organism: Geitlerinema calcuttense NRMC-F 0142 (assembly GCF_030285425.1). Classification (NCBI taxonomy): domain Bacteria; kingdom Bacillati; phylum Cyanobacteriota; class Cyanophyceae; order Geitlerinematales; family Geitlerinemataceae; genus Geitlerinema; species Geitlerinema calcuttense. The sequence goes on from NZ_JASVEJ010000021.1 coordinate 48,959, forward strand.
GGGAATGGTTCCGGTGCCGGGCAAAAGAATCAGCAGACCCGCCAGAATCAGCAGCTTGGCCCCATGCCGCGCTGCGAGTGATTCATCGATCACGCTCCGGAAAAATGTGATGAGTTTTTTCATGTCTTAAAAAAAAGTGGTGTTCAACGTAACCAATCCCCGCCTGAGTTCAAAAGAAAAATCGGATTTGATGACTCTAAACAAGCAGAAAATGGGTTAAAAAAATTTCAGCGACTCTGCCGCGTCACTTCCTTGGGCCGCGTTCTCGTTCGCAATATATGCATGCCCTTTGACACCCACCTCCGGAAAAACACAGCGGCAAAATTCTCCCGCGCTGTTTGAATAAAAGTTTTTTGAAATATTTTCACCATTTCGACACATGTAAACATTTTTTAATCATTGACGCAATTTAGCGTATAATGATGTGTTTATATTTTCAGTGCGGGCTTGGATTGTATTAATTTTTAGCACATATAACCCCTGTCAATATTGGCATTTGTCAATTTTTATCATTTTGCGTGTTGGGGGATTTTGCGCTTGCGCGATTGTTCATTCCTCATGTAAAAGCTCGACCGCTGAAATGAATCTCGAACAAAAATATTCTGCCGTTCTGCCGTTTCGCGGTGAGTCCTTTTTCAATGGATCGGGGAGCGCACCCGTCCCGGGTGCGGGTAAGGGCGTCCCGCCCGAACCCCATTTTTTCATTGGAGGGTTGGGCTCCCGTCCGACCCACTTCTTCTTCTGAGTTCATGGAATCATGGGACGCTCAGGAGATCATCCCTCACGCCAATGGAGGGACAAGCTCCCGCTTGTCCCAAATCCACGGACGGGCGGGAGCCCGTCCCTCCATTCATCCATTTTGTGATTTTTGCGCCTGTTTGTGGCAAGTCATGGGCAAGCGGCCTCCTGCCGCTTTTTGTCTGTGGGTTCTACTGATGGCCTTCATGCTGGACTGCCCAGCTCAGGAATCCGCCCCTGCGCCTGATCCCGTCACGGCCCTGTGGCAGGAGGCTCATGGGCAATTTGCCTCAGGCTCCTTCAAGGATGCGGCCAAGGGTTTCGAGCAATTTGTCTCCCGGATTCCCCAAGACGACCCCCGGCTGCCTGAGGCCCTGTATCTCCAAGGTTCGGCTCTGACCCGCGACAAAGGCATGGCTTTCGCCAGCGCCCTGCGTGTGTGGGAAACTCTGCCCCGCCGTTTTCCCTCCTCCGAATGGTCGGCGCGGGCGCTGGGCGACATCATCACGCATTACGACGCCAATAACGATCCCCAGTCGGAACGCTTTCGCCGCCAGCTTTTGGAGCAATTTCCCTCCTCCCCGGTCACGGTGTCCATCATCACCGCGCAGGCGGAGAAACTTTTCACCGCGAAAAAATACCCCGCGGCGGCTTACCTGTCTGTGGAGAGTTCGCTGGATGAATCCGGACGGCGCAATTTGCTTCTGGCCCGAACCCTCGCCGAGGCGGGGAGCAACCCGCGCAAATTGCTGGAGGCCGGGGACATGCTTTTCCTCAGTGGCGGGGATGAACAGAAGGACATCCTGCAAGCGGCCAGGGACATTTATCTGGAGGCGCTCAAGGGGCAGAATCAATTGTCGAAGGATGAGTTGGCCCGTTTGAAAACCCGTCTGGGTTGGGCTTATTACCAAGGCACACCCGAGTGGAAAGACATCGACAAGGCCGAAACCCTCTGGCGCGAGGTCATCACCCAGAACCCCAAGGACAACGAGTGGGCCATCGAAAGCCGCTGGTATCTAGTCCAATTACACGCAGGCCCCAAACAAATGAAAGATGATGCGTCTTGGAAAAAAGCGGTTCAATACGCTGACGATATAATCAAAAACGCTCCAGCGGGGACAATTAAACACGAACAATCCATGTTTGCAAAAGCTTGGTTGTGTTGGGCTCACAGTTCATGGGCGGATGCGCTATCCGCATTTAATGAATTCATCCGCCTGTATCCTGAAAAACGTGAAAATCCATTTGTAAAAAGCTACATTGCTGAATGCAAAGAGAAAATCTCATCACCAACCCAATGAGATCATCACTCTTCATCGCAGTTTTGATTAACTTCTTTGCTCTGATTCAGGCGGCTGAGATGAATCTTGAGGGGGTAAATCTGGATGTTTTGAAGAAGGGCTACCCTGAAGCAACCAAAAAAGCGATCCTTAAACAGAATTTCTGGAATCTTTCAACTGAGTTGGTTCCTGGAAAAACAACCTCACTGGATACTCTCAAAAGCATCAACAGCATGGCAATGGAGGCGGCAAAGTCATATCCAGACATCCGCAAGGATGACCTCTGGCGGAAATGTTTTGTCAATAGTCTCTTCATATTTTCATGAATGAAAATCAGGATTTTTCCGACTCTCTGGAGCTTTACACGTCATGGATGGATTGCTTGCGAGCGCCATCCCCTGATGGCTGGACTCATTCGCAAGAGTCTATGGCGCTTGTGCAGTTGGGCGCTTGGCTTTTGTCGCAGGTTCCCTCGGAACAAGACGAAACCGCATGGAAAATCATTTCTCTGACAGACACAAGAAGCGGAGACTTCCCCCGCAATGAAGTCATCATTTCTTGGGCCTTTGCAAAACGAAAATTTTTGTCATCCCAGTATCGGCTCCTCATCAAGGGAAAATTCCATCAGCCAGATGATGAAATCGCCGCTCAAAAACTGACTGAACAGATGGACTCAATTCTCACAGATGAAAGGCTTCCCCTTGATTTTCGGGCAAACACATTGGATGAATTCGCGCGCATGTTTTATTCCAGTGCTGATTTTGGCATGGCCACACAACTGATAGAAAAATATCCAAGCTTGAACGGACTTCCTGTCATTATGAATTTGTTATTCTGTATCCGGCTCTACGGACATGGAGACATGGAAGGGGCAAGGAAAATTTTTTCTGAATGGGAAACAAAAGTTAATAAGGGTAAATTATCCAAAGATGACAACTGGTATCGGATCACATCGCGAGCCTATCTCGATAATCTTGGAAAAAGCGAATTTGAAATCAAACAACAATCTAGGCGATTTATCGAATCAGCCCGAAAAAAACACCCTCATCTATTGAAGGAGACACCATGAATCCACTCAAAAAAACTTTTATCTCTATTCTGTTTCTATTGACCACCACTGTTTTGGCTCACTCAGCACCGAGTCCTCTTTCAAAAAACATGGGGCTTTCACCTGCCTCACCCAATGACAATTGGAGCTTTAATATCCTCTACCTGCAAACGGCGACATTAACAGTCACTATCTCCGAGAGCGGAACCGTCGGCGCTCATACTTATCGACTGGCGGCCAATCCAAATATTTCCATTGATTCAGGCACATTCTGGACAACAGTCACCGACAATAGAAACACCAAAGTTGTTAAAGCGACCAACCTTTCCCTCAACCAACAAACCGATTCCGTCAGTGTCTCTTGCACATGGAATCCTGACCCACCTCAACTATCAAGTGGAACCGCAGAGAGTGCGCTTCCCAGCTTGCCCCCACCAATTTCAGGGCTGGCATTTGCTTCCGCTCAGAGTTCAGAAGGCGATACAATATGGGAAATCACACCTGTCATCGCACCATCAAAACAGGTGTCCCCCCCAATTCAGTGGGAAGTTTCTGTTGTTGACACTAACAGCGGAAATAAGATACCTGTCACATGGAGTGCGGCGACACAGGAGGCAGTCTCTCCCTCTGATATTTCATGGCAAGTCGGACCATCATCAAGCGGGTTGCTGAACACATATGCTGGCACAGTAAATTCTCAAGAACCGTCGAAAGGAAAAATAAAAGCCACCTATGAACAAAGTCAGACAACCACCTCACCAGAATTATCATTCTATGGAGTTCGACTTTATCAGGTGAATCATCCAGATGGTTCCTCAACGGAAATCCCCGATAGTGGCAAAGCATGGATCACAAAAGACCCGGAGATGCCTCAACTCCAAATTAAGGTCAGCCCCGATAATCTGCCATCCAATCTGACGATCTCATGGAAATTGCAAGTTACCTACAACAGGCCAATAAACTCAGGATTACCTCAGGATACCGTTAGTATCCCGGCAAATGGTCAATTCACCTCTCCGGTCAGTTGCGCTCAGCCGATCAATATCTTTCAACACGCGGATTGGTCTCAGGCGGTTAATACGGGATTTTTCGGCGGAACGGCCACTCTTACCTACAGCATAGGTGGTTCACCTGCCCAATCCGTCTCATTTACAATTGCCGGTAAAAATCCAGACCCATCACAAGCCCGCTCATACATTGACCAAAATAATCAGGGCATCTCCTATGCCTATGCCATCGCAAAACATGAGAGCAAGGGATATGCACAAGCGTATTACAATCAATTTGAAAACTCAGGTATTCCTTTACATCATGAAGATGACACTGGTCCAGGCGGATTCGGGGTATTTCAAGTGACTGGCTCAGCCACTGATAATGAATACAAAATCCCCAGAAAAGAAATTTGGAATTGGAGGGAAAATATTGTAGCGGGTATAAACATCGTGTCAGCCAAGCGTAATTATTGGTCTACAATAGGAGAAGAGCACAGATCAGGTGCTTTAGCTTGGATGAATATGACAAATTTAAATCCAAAAGGAATTCCAAAAGGACAAAGACCTCAAGCAAATCTGCAAATGGGCACAACAGTTCCTGTTCCCGATGAAACACAAGGGGCTTTGACATTTTCTGATTCAGGAAACTTTAAAATTGAAGAAGCTGTTACAATAAAAATGTATAACGGAGCATCTGCACACTATTGCGCTTGGGATAATATTGGTCAAGTTTGGAAATTCAATCGAACCAGAAGTAATGTGAAAATTACGTTAATCTAGTCGCAAATGAAATCGATTAAACATACAACCCTTTTCCTGCTCTGTGTAATTCAATATCATTCTTTAGCGCTTAGTCCTGAATTTTTAAAAGAAAAAATTCATTACTACGACACAACGAGTCTGAATTTAACTGATTGGACAGGAAATTATGACAAACCACATAATACAAACTACCCGTTAGGCGGATACCTATTTAGATTCAATTATCAATCAGGGACAAACCAATATCTTTTTTTCAAGCATGAGGTTTCGGACTGGAAATCATACTTGGTTGGTGAAGACAAGCATACATTTCTTAATGATATTTCATGGGTTAAAACATATTTTTTTCATTACACGGATGCCAGTAGTAGACTCGTGATCCGGGTGCCATTCTGGTATCGAGATTATGATGATCTAAATACTCCCGCCTATGGATGGAAAGGGTATTTCACGGATTATACTTTTGAATCAGATGGCACTGTCACGACCAATCAAATTCAGTGGACAGATGAAATGATGAATGATTTTCAGCAATCGGGTGGAAAGCGGTATAATATCGGCGACAATGAAACCTTGATCGGACTGACCAATTATTTCATTCCAAAAATCGAAAAAATCACGCTCTATGAATACCTCCACGACACCAACGCCCCATGGCGGCCTTTGTATGTTCCGGAAAATACCGAGACAATGGGATACACAGACTGGGCCGGAAGACCCATGGGCTTTCTATTAAATAAGCAGAATCTTGATCCTGCCGATCAGGAGGTTATCAAACAATCCTTAGACTTCACCCCTCAACAAGCGCGTCAATTGCTCGAAAATATTCTCGGCTACGAGATCGTCATCACTAATCTCTCCGAACAGGTAGAAAAACCGCCTCAGACCACAATCGTGACAAACCAACCCCCTGAAACGCCGACACCTCTCCCCTCTGTTGCAGAACCTGAATCTCTGGAAGAAATCCACGGCCTGACCAAGCGCAACTGGCTGTCGGTGCTGATGATCGCGGGCGGGAGCGCCCTCGTGGTCATGGTACTCCTCTACGCATTCTGGCCTCGGAAAAGATAAGATTTCTACACTCTGGAGTTTTGAGCCGCTTTCTGTCAGTCTATCTCTATGAACCCTAACAGCGTTTTTTCCATTGGCACGAGTATTCATTTAGTAGGCACATTCACAAGCGCCCCCTTCACCACAGTCGACCAAAAAACGACACTTTACTTGGATGAGCAGTCCAATAAATGGAAATTAAAAATTGAAAAGGGTGGAAGAGTTTCTGAAATTTCGGAACCTTAGACCATCATGAAAACATTCCAATTCTCCATAATTATTTCCATTGCGGTTTTATTCAGCATGCACTTGCATGCAAATGATACAACATTGGGCATATTAGAAAAGCAAGCTTTTACAGAGCTTGACGAGTTCAAGAAGAATCCAACCTATGAAGGGTTTGTAAAGCTAAGAGATACCACTCATAAGTTGAGAATTACATTAAATCACAACGCTCCTCTTGAGGATAAAATAGCCCTTTATCATACACTTATTAATATTGGAAATGAATTCGAGAACATAAAAGAAAATATTATTTACAAGGAATTTAAGGAAAGTGGAAAATATGATAGAATAATGAAAGGAATTGGGTTTGAGAAAAATCCTGAGGATGCTATTGACCCATACATACGTTATAATTTTAATGCAAACGACCATCAAATACTTTATGATAACATCAATTTAACAAATAAGAATATCACTTTTTACAAATACCTAACAAATCGTTTATACAAAATTATGTTATCTAATACAAATCAAATAACTCACGGTATTAAAATAGCAATCGACTCTTCTTACTCTGATATTATTACAGAAAAAAACACTATAACTGATCCAATCTCATCCAATACCAACACCGTTTCGCCTATTGAAAAAACCACTGATACAGCAAAGCCACTCATGGATCAAAGATCATCAGAGTCTTCCCCTATTCTCATTCTCGGTCTGACCAAGCGCAACTGGATATCGGTGCTGATGATCGCGGGTGGGAGCGCCCTCGTGGTCATGGTTCTCCTCTACGCCTTCAGGCCGAAGGGGAAATGACCTGAACGGAACACTTTCATCCCCATTCTTTTTCCTTTTCATCAAATCATGGGACTCGCCGGGAGATCATCACTCCATTCATCCTTTTCTTGTTTTTCCCGCGTCTTGTGGCAATTTGCGCGGATGAAACAATACTGGCTGGTCAAACAGGAGCCCGACGCTTACTCGTGGGAACAATTTCTGAAGGACAAAAAGACCGATTGGACCGGGGTGCGGAATTTTCAGGCCCGGAACAATCTCCGCGCCATGAAAAAGGGCGACCAAGCGCTCTACTACCATAGCAATACTGGCAAGGAAATCGTCGGCGTCGCTGAAGTCAGCCGCGAGGCCTTCCCCGACCCGACGGCGACAGAAGCCGGCTGGGATTGTGTGGAACTCAAACCTGTCAAAACGCTCAAGCGCACGGTTCCTCTGGAAACAATCAAAACCGACAAAATCCTCAAAGAAACCGCCCTGATCAAGCAGTCCCGCCTCTCTGTCATGCCTCTGACCCCCGCGCAATTTGCGCGGGCGCTTGAGCTGGGCAAATAATCCGCACGACAATCCGGGCGAACTTGTCCCTCGCCTAGGCGGTCGAAGGCTACCTTGACCGTTGCAGAATCATTTCCACGGCCATTTTGGCGCTGAGAAGAACGAGGGGGATTCCCCCGCCGGGATGGGTGGTTCCCCCGACAAAATAGAGGTTGTCCTGAGCCTTGGATCGAATCGGAGGGCGCAAGAGCGCGGTCAAGGGCGTATTCGACGCATGACCATAGAGCGCGCCGCCTGTGGCATTGTCGCGTTCCGCAAAATCGTAGGCGGTGAAAACCGTTTGGCTGACGATGTGCTTTTCCAACCCATCCAGCCCCATCTCCTCCAGCCGCCGGATCACCATCTTTGGATAAAGATTCTGGAAATAATTTTCATCCCGTGTCATGTGTGTCGTGGGGGAATTGATCAGCACAAAATAATTGTCACAGCCCGGCGGGGCGAACCGCGCATCCGTGCGGCTGGTCACGGAAATGTAAATGGTCATGTCCTCGGGCAATTTGAACCGCTTAAAGATGTGGCGAAATTCCCGCGCATAATCCTTCGAAAAGAAAATATTATGATGCGAAAGCTGGTCATAACGGCGGTTGACCCCGAGGAAAAGAATGTAGCCCGAACAGCTCAATTCCTTGTTGGCCATTTTTTCAGACTCCCGGCGGGACTCCTGTGAATAAAGCAATTTGTCATGGGCATGGATCAGATCAGCATTGCAAAGGATGATGTCAGCCTCCTCAAACAGGGTTTTTCCGTCAGCGACATATTTGACCCCTTGAAAATTGATCCCTGTCACGGGGCAATCCAAGCGAATCTCGACTCCGAGTTCCCGCGCCAGTTTTTCCAAGGCGCGGGGGATTTCCACGATTCCCCCCTCCGGATACCAAGCGCCGAATTTCTCCTCCACATAGGGGATGATGTTAAATGTCGCTGGGGCGCGGTAGGGGTCGGAACCATTGTAAGTGGCGAACCGGTTGAATAGCTGGCGCAAATGCGGGTCGGAAAAATATTTCCGCACCATTTGATCGACACTTTTGAGCGTCATGACCTTGGGCAAATGATGCAGCAGGCGCAAATTGCGCGGGTTCAAAAACGCCTGATGAAAGCGTTCGGGCGGATGTTTCAGAAAAGCCTCGCCGGAGAGTTCATAAATTTTTTCCGCATAATTCATGAACCGCCTCACCTCCGGGCGGCGAAAAAACTCCTTGTCCTCGTCGATGACGGTTCCATCATCCCAGAAATATCTGCACACGGGTGTGATTTTTTTGAGTGTCAGGCCATCCTCCATTTTGCGCCCGACCGATTCGAACAAATCGCGCAGAATCTCCGGCATCGTGACCAAGGACGGCCCCGTGTCCCAGGTGAAGCCATCCTTGGAGAAGGTTCCCGCTTTGCCGCCGACGGTGGCATTTTTTTCCATCAACACCACGCGCATGCCCGCATGGGCCAGCCGAATCGCCGCCGCCAGCCCGGCCAATCCTCCCCCCACGATGACACATTTTTCCCCTTGCATGTGCCCACTGTGCATCAACCCCAGGCAATTTGCATGATTTTTTTGTCAATTTGCCATGACCCCGCTAATGGTCTGTCTTGACCATGCTCACCCGACTCCACCGAATCGCCGGATTAACCGTCGATTATGCCGCATTCCGCAGCCTGAATTTCTGGCATTGGCGGCATCATGTTCATGCCTCGACGGAGGATGAGGTCATCGCCTACGGCGATCAATGGCTGCCAGTGTCCACTGAGGAATATTATCGTCAACCGCAGGGCCGCTGTCCCTTGGCCGAACTTCCTGTCCAGGGCGGCAAACCTCAAAGAATCACCTTCCCTTCCCCTCACCCCTGTGACCGCCCGGAAAATAACCGCGTCGGCATGGACGTCTTTCTGTCCCGGCCATGGGACGAGGCTCCCGTGATGATTTTTATGCATGGATTCATGTCCGCCAGCGACACGGGTTATCATCTCTGGTGCCGGCTCATGAATCAACGCGGGGTCAATGCGATTTTCCTGCACCTGCCTTACCATTACTCCCGACGTCCGGCGGGGTATGTCAGCGGGGAACTGGCCATCAGCGCGGATTTGACCCGGTTGGCCGAGGGCATTCGGCAGGCGGTCAAGGAACTGCGCCTGATCATCGACTCTCTGAAGACTGCGGAACCCCCAAGATCGGCCTCTTTGGCATGAGCTATGGCGGTTGGATCGCCGCCCTGACCACGCAGGTCGATTCCCGGGTCAATTGCCTCACGATGGTCGAACCCATCGTGGACATCTCCCATGTCATGTGGGAATCCCTCGCGGCCCGAACCATGCGGCGGCAGCTCCGCGCGAAGGGGGTTCGTGAGGAATCCCTCTCCCGCCTTTTCCGGCTGGTTTGCCCTTTCGAGGGCCGCGCAAATTGCGCGGGGGAAAATATCCTGATGCTGGCGGGTTCCTACGACCAGATCGCCCCGCCTCATCATGTCAAACGATTGGCGGAGCATTGGGGCGCCCATTACCGGGAATACGCGCAGGCCCATTGCGGTTACCGCCTGCAGTATCGCGGCTGGGAGGATATGAAAGCGCTTCTCCTGCCGCGCTTCCTCGCATAAATCTCCGCTGGGCCCGCGTCTGGGCAAAAAAACTTTTACGACAGCATTTTCCCGACCAGCGAACTCACCAGCTTGCCATCGGCCCGGCCGGCGACTTTCGCCTGAACCGCCTTCATGGCCTCGCCCATCTGTTTTTTGCCCGTCGCTCCGATTTCGGCGAGCGTGGCTTTGACGATTTGCTCCAGCTCAGCTTCGGACATCTGGACGGGGAGAAATTTCTCCAAAACCGCGATTTCATCCTTTTCTTTTTGCGGATCACGCCCGGCCTGCTCGTAACTGGCGATGGTGTCCTGGCGCATTTTGATCTGTTTGCGAACCGCGCCAAGCACAATCGCGTCGGTGACCTCAGCGGAGGCGCCCCCTTGCTCGATGGCGGCGTATTTGGCCGCGCTTTTGAGCATGCGCAGGGTGTCCAGCGCCACAGTTCTCCGGGCGAGCATGGCGTTTTTGATTTCCGAGTCGATTTGTTGAATCAGGGACATAAGGTCATTCTCCAAAAATAAATGATGGGCTGTCAGGGAAACAGCTCCGGTTTCCAAGCGATTGAAAAAACAGTGCCTTGAGTCCATTCCCCCGTCAAGCTACTTGGCCGGGGAGGAATCATCGACGCGGATAATCAGCACCAGGAGCCCGCGATCATACAAAGGCCCTTTGATGTAAAGTGGCGTGCCTTTCTCGAAATCCACCACTGTTTCCACGACACTCTTGTCTTTGTGCCAGAAATTCACGCGCAACTTGTATTGCCCGTCTTTCTGCTCCAGTTGCTCGATTTTCAGGGAGAAATCTTTTCCCAGAGGGGGGAAATCACTTTTCCGCTTGTCCAAAGGCGATGTGGTAATTTGCGCGATTCGGGCGTGTTGATAGCCGAAAGTTTTTTCGATTTTTTCCAGGGTTTCCGCGCTGACCCGGGCATCGGGCGTTTCCGGTGGCGGGGAATTAAAACAATAGACGAGTTCCGCGACAAAATCCTGCGCGGTCACCGTCCTCGCGGACAGCAACAGACAAATGATGATGGTGGTTAGGTTTTTCAAAAGCATATCGATCCAGCCCTGGCCCGCGCCTGTTCATCCGGCATCGGAAAGAATATCCGGATTTGCGGGCAAATAATCAAGCCCTTCGATCCAGATGACCGTCACCTTGGCTTTTTTGGATTGGATGGGAGTCACAGAAACACGATTCAGTGAGGTTTTCGCATCCAAGACACGGGCATAGGGGGATGGCCCGATCAAACCCGGCTGAAAAAAGACCAGCCCCAGAACCACGGCCACCGCCACAGCGGGCGCCCATAGAATGCGGAAAATTTCC
>NZ_JASVEJ010000032.1:0-44626 GCF_030285425.1 Geitlerinema calcuttense NRMC-F 0142
AGAAGAGGGTGGGGGGAAATAAGGGAGTTGAGGAAGAAGAGGATGGGGGGATGGGGAAGTGTAGATTTTGTTCTCTGTCAGCTTTTCTTGAAACCTCAGAATTCTGCGATGTATGGGGCTAGCTACGGAACTTTGCGCCTGGGGATTTGTTTTTACTCAAAACTTGAATTCCTGTAGAATCTAGTAATAAAATTGCTGCCCCTGGGAAGCTTAATAGCCAACTGAGGAATGTAATGGTTAAAGATAGGAGAATTGCATCTTCTACACTTAAACCAATTCGGCTAAATAGATAAACCCAGAGTCCTTCCTTTAATCCTAATCCCCCTAAAGAAATCGGTAATAGCGTTACCACAACCACGATGGGGATAAAAACTAGCAGGGCGAGGAAAGAAACGGAAATGCCTAACTGCTGGGCAATAAAATAGTGATAGTAGACAATCCCAAACTGAAGAATCAAAGATAGCACCATTGAAGACATTAACGCCTTACGGTGCTGGGCAAATTGCCTTAAAAGGAGTTGGATTTTAGCAAATCTTGCCGCAATTCCCTCTAGGCGAAGTTTATGTAAAATCGGTTCTGCAATTCGCAATAACTGGGGACTGACGATTAAGAGAACGCCGCTGACTAATGCGCCGACACAACTAAAGAAGATTAAAATAATATCCCATCTGCCAATCAGTTGAAAGGCGGGGGGTAAACCAACCACAGCTAAGGCAGAAAGGGCGGCTAATCCGGTAAATCGTTCTAAAAAGACAGAAACTAAAGCGCCTTCTGAATCGCTAGTAATCTTAGCAACGCGATAGACGCGATAGACATCTCCTCCTAATGCACCGGGAAGGAAAATATTGAGAAACATTCCAGCAAAATAGCTACTCAGAAGTCCTGTCATCGGTACGCTATAATTCGTTGCTTTTAACACAATTTGCCAGCGAATGCAACTTAACCATTGCAGAAAGGTGTAATAGAGTAAGGCGAAGATAATAAAGGGTAAAGACAGATTTTGAAATTGCTGCCAAGCTTGGGCAAAATCTACACGAGAAAAAACCCAGATTAATAAGCTAATACTGACAACTGTTTTTAGGATTAAAATTAGCTTCTGTTTCATAAAATGTCCTGTTTGATAAGAGTTCTGTTCTTCCCTATTTCTGGATTGAGGGGGGTGAATCATTGCAAATTAGTAATACCCTAAATCTCTACCTTGGTTGGGTTCTCTGGGGAAAATTCCATCGGAGGCTTGCCAGAGTCTTAAAGTTGTGCCGTAGGTATCTAGAACGGGATTGCCTAATGTTTGTAAGGTATTAAAGAATTTGGCAAGTTCGGCATTTTTAGGCAATTGTCGATCGAAGATATGCAACCAAACGCGCGGCGAATCTGTTAAGACTTGATTGAGGCTATCGAGGTTGGTAATCACCTTTCCACCTTGCCAGCGATCGATTAATTGTCCTTCATTTAAATACACGGCATCAAAGAAAGACATTCGGTGAGGAATGTAATAATCAACGCCTCCTAAAATCACAGAATGAACGGCGGGAATATTAGAAATGACGACATCTCCCGGTTGGCGATGTTCGCGAATATATTCGATAACTTGGGTATGGCGGGGGGTGATGGCTTCTTGATAGCTAGCCAACACTTCCTGGGGTTGAAAGCTAAGGAGTAAGATTGCAGAAACCGCTATTCCCGCTACCCATTGACTGGTTGTAGGGTTTTGCCAAATTGAAGATAACCCATTTCCTAAACTTTGAGCAAAATTGACCGCCCCATAAATAGCCAGCATGACAAAAATGGGATAAATCGGATAGGTGTAGCGAGTGAAGATTAAAAAGACGAGGATAGAGACTAACACGATATTAATTAGCGTGCTGCTGTAGAGGAACAACAGATTGCGATCGCGCTTTTTCAAGGCATAGCCAAATCCCACAAAGAAGAAGACGCTGTAAAGGACGTACATCCGGTTAAAGCCGACAAAAAAGTTCGCCGCAAAGACCGATAGGTTGCTAAAGTGAATTTTGAGAAATGAAGTGGTCATACTCGATAATCCCACTAACGGCGTTAAGGACTTCAGCGAGACGAAGGCGATATTGTAGGCAAAAATTGCCATCATCAAAAAGAGTCCGAGTAAAACCGTCCATTCTCTTTTGAGTTGAAACGGGCGATAGAAATAGAGAAACCCCAGAAAGAATAAAGGCGGTAGGGTAATGGTGACTTCCTGCGTTAACAAAGTGAGGGTTAAGGCAAAGAAGAATAAATGCTGATAGCGGCGATTGGCTTCGTCGATAAATCCCTTATAAAATGCCCAGAATGCCAAAATATTGAGAAATTGCGCCAGTTGATAGAAGCGAATATTGCGCGAGTACCAAATTTCCCACGGATCGATCGCCATTAAGGCTGTAACCACCAAGGCAATCCAAATCTTACCCGTCATTTTCTTTGTAAATACAAAGATTAAACCGAGGGTAGCCGTTCCCCAAATTGCCGATAGCAACCGGGCATTTTCTGCCGAGTCGCCCACCAAGATTAGCCACAAGGCTAACAGGTAATGATAAACTGGGCCGCGCGTGTACCAAATGCCAGAGGTAGAAATGGGGGCCCCCGTTTGTAAAATTCCCCGTACCGCATCGTAGGACGTGGTTTCATCGGGTTCTAAGTCTACAAAGCCAATATAGTAGACTCGCAGCCCAAACCCCACGGCAATAATAACCCCCAAGATTGCCCAATGACCCCAACTTGGCCAAGAATGCCCGTTTACCCGACGCCAGCAGAACGCCAGGATAACCCCGACGGCGACAACCGGGAGAAGGAATAGCAAATTAGCGCCAAACGCCACCCCTAAAGCGGCGCATCCCATCAACCCCAAGAGAAACCACAAACTCCAGCGCAACCCCCGCCCAAACCCGTAGACAATGGCGCTAGAGACGAGGGTGAGGAGAACGGTAACAACAAAGCCGAGTAAGATTGCTGCATGGCTTTGCGGTTGGGCAAACAGCAACCCCGGTTCGGCTTCTGCATAGCGATGTTTAAGTAAGCCAACGCCTACTAAAAATAGGGTTCCTGGTAAGAGAAGGACGCTTCCCATTTGCAGGGGAGAGGCGGAAAGGGAGGGTTGCTGAGTTAGCCACAGCCACCCCAAACCCCAAGCGTAGATACCGCAAACTAGCATTCCACCTAGCATCCATAAACTCAGATGCCACAGGTAGTTTGGGTAATTGAGTAAATAAGCGTTTCCTTCAAAGCGACGCTGGAATTCTTGGGGGTTGACGAGTCTCCCTAAGCTGGCAGGTTTGCCCGTTCCTACCCCTTGAGTCCACCCCGTTACGGGTTCTGTCAGGCTTTCCCAACCTTCGTTAGTGGAGAGGGTTCCGATAATCTCTCCCTTGGGCGTTTCTACCCAACCATCCAGGAAAAAGCGGACTGAACCCGTGGGGGACATAAAATCACCGCCTGCTGAAGCCCATTGTCGATCTAAACGCGGCGCTAAACGAACGGCGAGGGTATTGCGTCCGGGATGCAGGAAGTTTGTGATTTCATAGAGGTGTAACTCATGGGCGCGATCCGCTTCGTAGCGTTGAACCAGCAAGCCGTTGATCGTGAGGGCAAATTCGCCATCGCCTGCAAACCGAATAAACCCTCGCCGACGGGTGTCGGGAAGTTCCCAGTTTTTCCGCAACCAGACTTCGCCGAGGGGACTGGGTTGACCTTTAATCCAATTTCCCTGTAGGGGACGATCGAATAAATGGGGGCTGAGACGGCTGTAGGTGGCTTCTCGAACGGGGCCTAAAGTAAGGGCGAGGGGCCACTCTATATCAGTAAAGTTGGGGTCAAACCAGCGCAGAGATTGGCGGGTTTCTGAAAGGGTGGCGGTTCGCCAAGGGGTGGCCCCTGTGGTGAGGTCTATGGGGGCATTTTGGACGGGATAAATGGCCCCTTCCACGACGAGGCGCGGGTTTGGGGTACTTTTTTGCAGGGCGATCGCGATCGCGTTTCGCCCCGGTCGCAAATAGGCGGTCAAATCTATATAGGAGGTGAGTTTCCAGTCGCGGGGACTGGCGATATAAATCCAGTCGGGAACTAAGCCCCCATAGGAGAGGCTGTCATCGATCCGTTGAAAGGGTTCGCTAAGGCGGCTAGCTAGCCCTGTGGTGTTGCGGGGAACGCTGCTTTCTTGGGCAACGACTTCGCCGTTAACGTAGAGAATGAAGTCATTGTCGGCACTCAGGCGCAACCATCCGGCTTCAACGGTTCCCGGTAAATCGACGGTACGCCGCGCATAGACGCGATAATTGGGGGTGGGTGAGGTTATCCATTGGGCTTGGGGCGACCAATTGACGGCTTGAACGGGGGAGGGGAGTTTGTCCCAGATGAAGAAGCCAAGGAGGCCTAGCAAACATCCTAAAAGCAGGGTGAGGGCGATCGCAATCCAACGGTTGAGTAATTTCAAGGGGACTCCTCAATCGGTTGTTTCCAAGTTTTCGGATCGGTAGACTGGCGATAGCGCTGCCATGCGCGGTTGAAGTCGCCCTGGTGATAGTCCGCCCAGGTTAAATGCAGGTAAGCTTGTCCGAGTAAGGCGGCGTTGGGCTGTTGGAAGGATTTTTGCAGTTGAATAATCTGTTGGGCGGCGTCGGCGGAGGCGCTAAACTCTCCATTGACGGCGCGGGCGAGCATGAGGTCGTATAATGCCTCTAAATGTCCGGGGAAGACGCTTAAGGCTTCCTCAAAGTGCTGAATTGCCCCAGCCGGACGGGTAATATTGGGTTGTTCAACGGCTTGGGGACTGTCTAAGAAGTCCGATTTATAGGGAAAGCTGGAGGTTGTGGGGCGTTTGGGCAACTGCGGGCGATCGCTATCTTTGAAGTAGTCTACGCCTTGGTTAATGAGGGCGGTGGCGAGATATTCGCGAATTAGAAATTGTTGGGGGTTCAGGTTTAGGGCTTGTTGGTAGTATGCCGCAGACTGGGCAAAGTCGCCGAGGCGATCGCGTTCGAGTCCTTTGACAAATGCCACTAAACTAGTATCGGGTTCGCCGCTATAATAACTGGCTTCTCCCCATCGTTTCAAAAAGGCTTCATCCCCTTGGACGGGTGGATACCATTGGGTTAAGTTGCGACTCAGTTCGATGACGGGACGATATGCGCCTTGGGCAAATAAGGTATCGAGGCGATGGTTGAGTAGGTTAATACTCAATAAGTAGAAAAGCAGAGTGGCTAGAATTAGGCTAACTCCCGGTAAAATTCGCCACCAATCTTGTAAAAAGGCGGGCGTTCGTTGGTTCGGTTCTTCTGCTAAATAGAGTCCAATAATCGCTAAAACTAACCCGCCACTGGTGACACTCCATCCTTTACCAATAAAGGTAAAAAAGGCATTATGATAGCCAAATCCTTCTAGCCAAACCTTATCCCAAGAAGACATTTGGAAAAATCGGCTATCTTCAATCTTTAAGCCAAAGACGGAACGGATGGGGACAGAACGGGCTAATAAAATATTCTGTTTCCACTGCGATTGAATTTCAGGAATTTTTTCTTCCACATATCGCGAAACTCGATAATCTTGGTCGGCATAGGTAGCCGCAAGCAAGCTAACATTCGGTAAAGTCAGATTAATCCAAAAGGGGAAGAGTAGGACAATGACTAATCCGGCATAGAATCCTAGGCGAAATCGATGTAAATTCAGGGATTTGAAGATGAGAAAAAAACAAGCGATCGCACTTCCTAAAGCCAGAATTCTCCCAACTTCCAAACTCATCGACTGAATTGAAAAAGCAGCTAAGGGAATTTGGGGCAAGCGATACCAAGAACTGATACTTCCCCGCAGCAAAAACAGACAAGCTAGCGCAATAACTAATCGATCTCTACGCCAAAACTGTCGATTCATTTCCCTAATATTTTGCATAGAGTAAGCCTAAATGAGTAGTGAACTTTCCCCTCTGATTAACTGACAAAAGTAGGTTAGGTTGAGCGAACTTTCCCCCTATGATTAGCTGAAAAAAGGATAGGCACGTAGGTTGGGTTGAGGCACGAAACCCAACATCTTCCAAGCGTTTGTTAGACAATAGTAGGTTAGGTTGAAGTACGAAACTTACAGAGTTGTGTTGGGTTTCGCAAGGCTTAACCCAACCTACAATTACTACAATTACTAATAGACGAGGTGAGAGGCACGAAAACCAACATCTTCCAGGGATTTGTTAGACAATAGTAGGTTAGATTGAAGTACGAAACTTACAGAATTGTGTTGGGTTTCGCAAGGCTTAACCCAACCTACAATTACTGATAGACGAGGTTAGATTAAATTGAAGATTGCTCTCTAGCAAGAACTACTTTCAAACCTTTATTGATTGCGTTCTGCCAACTCTCGTCCCGTCCTCGGTTCCCTGACAACAACCGCCTCACCGGGATTAATTGATTTAGGATTTGCAATCACTTTTTCTCCTAAAATTAGCCCTTCCAAAATTTCTCGTTTCCCTTGAGCAGAACGCCCTAATACCACCTTGCGAGTTACCGCCTTTCCCTGTTCTTCTACCAGAACTAATCCTTCACCTCCAGACAAATGCGTTACAGAATTTTCCGGAACAACTAACTCTGTTTTCCCCTGACTAAATTCCACAAAACCTTGCAATCCGGGGGGCATTTGTAAATCCTCTACCGCAACCCAAGCCGAATAAGTATATTGCCGATCGATACCCACCTTATTGGGTTGAGTTTCATCCGTTTCTACCGTAGGATTGACGCGCAAAACGCGACCTGTAAAGACCCTTCCGGGATAAGCTACTAATCGCACATTTGCCAGATCGCCAACATTAACCGCATTTAATCGCGCCTGATCGATAAATGCCCTAAACACCATATCCTGAGTCAGCAATAACAACGGCTGACTATCTCCTGCATTCACCAACTCGCCACTGTGAATATTGACGCGACTCACTAACCCATCCGTCTGGGCGTGAATCGTTGTTCGGTTTAGATCGCGGGTAGCATTTTGCAATTCTAACTGCCGATTTTCCACCGCCAATCGAGCATTTTCTAACTCCTTATCTGCGGTTTCTCGAAACAGGAAGAGGGCTTGCTGAGAAGCTTGTAACTCCTCTTGACGCAGGAGATAAAAATCGCGATTGCCAAACCGTTGATCTTGCGTATCGATCGCCCCTTGTTGGGCTGCTAGCAATTCCTTTTGACGCAAGGCGTAGGCATCTTGGGCGTCATAAAGCTGAAATTGCGGCAAAGCCCCCTGATCCACAAGTCCCTGAATCTGCGAGAGACGTTTGCGGGCAGTTTCTAGGCGTTGCTGGGCGGCTGCCACATTGGTTTGAATTTCGGCTTCCGCCAGGGTATTAATTTCTTGCAAGCGCGTATCCGCATTGGTTAAACGCGATCGCGCTGCTATAGCATTCGCCTCCAACTCTTGCAGGCGACTCTGGGTGGAGATTTCCAGGGATTCCAACTTAGCAGTGGCGATCGCCAAATGGTTGCGGGCTTCATTCACCTTATCCTCAAACGGGGCGCGCTGTAACGCAACCAGGGGTTCCCCCCGGCGCACAAACGCCCCCTCCGTCACATACACCTTTTCCACCGGGCCCGAAATCAGCGATCGCACCGCCACCTGTTGCAAAGCTACCGACTCGCCAGGGGCAGCTAAACCCGCTTCCATAGAGGCTTGCACCACCGGAATGGCTTCCACTGCAATCGGGCGGCCGGCTAACCGCTGATAATTGACAAACGAACTGTAGAAACGGGACTCCGGATTTTGCAGATTTGGCAACAATACCCTCACCGTCAGCAAACCCATAATCCCCAAAGGCGCGATCGCACCCGTTATCAAAGCCGCACGCGAAAACCACATTGGAGGGCGCATCATCTCTTTTTCATCCCCCTACTTTAATCAGGATCGATCCACCGAAACCGAACGCCAACCCCGTCTAGAAACAGACCGATCTGCGATCGCCCGTTCAAATACCCGTTCCCACAACGGCACGATCCGCTGCCAACTAAAGCGCTGTTGAATGTCCTGGAAGCCGCTTTCTCCCAGGGTTGCGGCTTTTTCCGGGTTAGCCAACAGATCCGCGATCGCCTCAGCAAGGGCTTGAGGGTCTTTCTGGCGTACCAAAACCCCCGTTTTGCCAGAAACAATCACATCCGGAATTCCGCCCACCTCCGTCGCCACCACCGGCTTCTGGTGAGCCAAAGCCTCAATCATCACAATCCCCAAGCCTTCCGTATCGCCCTTACTATCGACAATTGCTGGCAGCACAAACACATCGCAACGGGCATACTCGTCCGCCAGTTCTTCCTTACTGACAAACCCCAAGAAATCCACCACTCCCTCTAACCCCAGCGCCTGACAGTGCGAGATTAACTCAGCTTCCAGAATGCCCTTCCCCACAACCCGCAGGCGAACCGGACCTTCTCGCAACAACAGCGGTAACGCCTCTAGGAGATAGCAAAGACCCTTGCGTTCGTCGAGGCGTCCCACAAATAACAGCGTCGGTACCTCCCCCGCCTGTCGCGGCTTGGCAGGTTTCGCCTCAATAGTTAACCCATAGGGAATCACCTGCACCTCGCGATCCGTAAGTTTGCCAATCAAACCGCGCGTAAACGATGAATTGGCTGTCAAACCCCGCGCCATCGGCATCAGCCAGCGCAACATCTGGGCCACAAAGCCGAATTTGCGCGCTAGCAGTAACTCCGCCCCGTGAAAGCTAAACACCATTGGGATATTCAGCAACTGACTCGCCGGGAGGGCCATCAATGCATGGGGAAACGGCCAGTTAACGTGCAATAAATTCGGTCGCTGACGCCAACAAATCCAGAAGAGTTGCCAGCTTCCCAACGCGATATAGAGTCCGGCGGCGATTAAATAGAGGGGCTGGCGCTGAATTTTGGTCGGCGCACCATCGCGTACCAGATTTTCAAACGGTTTGGGACAGTAGCGAAAGCGATAAACCTCTACTCCATCTAAGCAATAACTAGGGCTGCCTTCATAGGCGGGGGCAAAGACGCTAAACTGTGCGCCTGTGGGTTGCAATCTCAAGATTGCCTCTCGGACAAAACTGCCATGATTGCCATCGGGAGTCGTGGGGTAGACCGAAGTCATCACCAAGATCCGTTTATCTTGTAAGTTCATAAGCTTCTGCGAGGAGGTCTTAAATTTCCGACATCACTTTTTTCCGGTTCTTGCGGACGGGCGAGTAGGCTGGAGACGACTGGGAAGAATACCACCACGCCAGCAATAACAGAAAATCGCGACCGGAGGAAAACAGGCGACCAAACCCAAATTTACTTTCACCGGAGAAGCGCGTATGCCAAGGCGTCGGAACTTCGGTGACGCGATAGCCTTGACCGGATAGAACAGCGAGTAAATAGCGATGGGTGATGCGTTCGATTGGCAACTGGGTTAAGATATCTCGCCGCACGATCTTGATCCAGTTCATGTCATGGATGCGGCTGTTGAAGACGAAGCGACAGGCGTTATTAGCAAAACTAGAGGCGAACAGCTTTTTATCGCGGCGGTTTTGTCGCCAGCCTGCAACCGCATCAACGCCAGGGATGCAGGCTTCTAGGAGGAGGGGAATATCGGTGCGCGGATCGGATTCTAAGTCGGCTTGTCCCCACAAAATCCAATCGGTGGTAACGTGCGACAGGGCGGTTTTCCAAACTTGAGTGACGCCGCGACGTTGCGGATGGCGAATCACTTTCAAGAAGGAATATTGATGGCTCAAGCGTGCTAAAATTTGCGGGCTGTTGTCGGTACTTCCGTCATCAATCAGCAAGACGGGTAGGGCGTAACCTAAATCGTCAAAGGTTTGTTCGATAAAGCGGAAAAGTCTTTCGAGGTTGCCTTCTTCATTACACGACGGAATCACGAGAGTGACAGAGCGTGTTTGAGTGGGCGACAAGGGTGAAGAGCGTGTAAGTTTCATACGTTTCAAACCTTAAAGCAAAGTAACAGATTGGGATTCCTCTCTCAAGCAAGACCCGATAGGTTAAGCGATGCCTGTACTGGAAATCAAATCCTCGTTTCACGGGGGTTGGCGAAAAGAAAAGGGGCTTTTGGCAATCAATCTTGAAGGTTGGATTTCCAGGCTTAACAACTCGCCAGCAAAGTCAAAAAGTCTCAAAATTGCGGTTTAATTAGGCATTTCTTGTCATTTTTTGGCGATTCCACAGCGTTCCAATTCCACCCAATCCTAAAAGGAGATAGCCGAGCGTTGAGGTGGGTTCGGGAACTGGAGCAATGCTTTCATCAATGGTCAGCGATAAGGTACTGGAGACCACAATAGCGTCATCATCATAGCGAAAGGGAATTTTCCCATTTTGCCCAGAAAAAAGAGACGCCAAAATGCTTTGAGGCTGATAAGGGTTAAGGGGAAGGCTCAGTAAATCTTGGGTAAATGTAAAAGGTTGATTGAGCGTTCCTGGCAAACTTGTATATTCTGACAGCAAATTGCTTTGAACGTCAACGATCCCCAGCAAATCGGTTGCAACTAAAGAGGTTTTCGGAATAATTTCTAAGCTCAAAACCGCCGATGTTAGGACGTTTCCGGCTTGGGCAAATGCAGAAAACAAGGAATAATTTGGATCTTGGGTAAAATCAAAATCCCAGAATGTGGCTTCATCAATCCCGTTTCCGACGATCGGATTTTGCGTCGGAATGACTTGTTTAATTTGACAATCCCCGTTGATGACACGGGTGGGATAGAGGGCAGCCGGGGGAGTGGCGCTACATTGAGAAGTTGCTGTTAGGGTCAGAGCATAGGTTTCTGCTGGGGTAGCCAATCCTGTTCCCAGAAGAGAGACGGCAGTTACTGCAATCCAAGTGGTATTTTTGGTGAAACTCATGTTCTACTCCTTAAGGAGGATAAGGGATTTAGAAGTAGTAGAGTCAATTAACAGGAGATTTTGAGACGGGAACACAGATACTGCTATTAACTACTACAAATCAAATCGCCCCTTTTCCGAATTCGCTATAGACTTTCTTAGCAGCTCTAAAAAGGCTTGTCAAAAATCATTTTGTCAGAAAAAAGTCGCTAACCTATTTTTAGCTTTTTTGTGGTTTCCGTATTGGGTTGTTAAAAATACGCTTATCTGTCGCCAACGCTGTTGGCTTTTTTGTCCGGTTCGATGAGGAAACCTCGAACATAAGGTTCTCGTCATTTTTTTCGAGCGAAGAATACTGAGAGGCTTTTGGGACAAAGCGTGTAAATAAGCACTGCTCAAAAAACAAAAATCTAACGAAAGATAGATTTTAAAGGCTTTTTCAGGTTGAGGATTCTCGCTGAGGGAGGCAAACTGAACCAAGACACCAAACTTTTGCCCCGGAACCCTGAAAGCATCGGTGTATAATGTTACTAAAGAACAGGATTTACGCAGATGGATATTAAGACTATAAATGACCTCAAGTCGTCTTGCATAGCGGGTTCAGACCCCTGTACTTCTTTTGACAATAAAAATCTCCGCGAAGCCGATTTAAGTCAAGCGAATCTTAAGGGGATTCACTTACGAGGTGTTAATCTTAGCAAGGCTAATTTAAGTGGTGCGGATTTAAGCGGAGCTAATTTAATTGATGCCAATTTAAGCGAAGCCAATTTGATGGGGGCGAATCTCAGCGAAGCCAACCTGGAGTACGTTCACTTGCGGGGGGCGAATTTAACCCAAGCCAATCTCAGCCAAGCGAATCTGGTGGATGCAAATCTCAAGGATGCCAATTTGATGGGGGCGAATCTTTGGGGCGTTAAGCTGCGCGATACCAACCTACGCGGGGCGAACTTGCAGGGGGCGACGTTACCGCGTGGAGAGGTTTATGAGGTTTATCTGAAAACAGTCATCCCCTATCTGTGTACGTATCGCGGTAAAACCCTAGCAGAAGTTGCGGCGGCTTGGGACTGTCATGAGTGGAGTAATTGTCCGATGCATGTGGCGCTAGGAATTCATCATCCCAAACAAGCCCCGGTGGAAGTGCGCCAACAGGTTGAAGAGTTTGTGGCGTTATTTGATGCGGGTGCATTACCCAAACCCCGATAAGATAGAAAAGGAGTTTTTAGGGTCGGCAAGGCACGATGGCGAGCCAGTCAGTCAGGGTCTCTACCTCTACGACTTATCCCTTGCTTGAGGTGCAAAACCTCGGTCGCCAAATAGAAAGCCGCTGGATTTGGCGAAACTTCACGTTTGCAGTACAACCGGGAGAACGTTTAGCCGTCACTGGGCCATCGGGTTCTGGTAAGAGTTTACTCCTGAGAGCGATCGCCACCTTAGACCCCATTCAAACGGGCGAGATTGCCTTTTGCTCTAAACCCCTCAGCCAGTGGTCTGTTCCAGAGTATCGCACGCAAGTCATTTATCTGCATCAACGTCCGGCTTTATGGGAAGGGACGGTAGAATTCAATTTACAACGGGTTTTTACTCTCAAAAGTCATCGCCACAAGACTTACAGCCGCGAGATGATTCTGCATTATCTAGATAAACTCGGTCGCAGTTCCCAATTTTTGCAACAGCCTAGCAGTTCCCTATCGGGCGGAGAGTCGCAAATTGTGGCGTTTTTACGGGCGCTGCAACTGAGTCCCCAAATCTTTTTACTGGATGAACCTACGGCGTCTTTAGATGCGGAAACGGTGCGTCAATTTGAGTTATTGGTGCAAACCTGGCAAGCTGAAGATACGAACCGCGCTTATTTGTGGACAAGTCACGATCCGTCGCAACTCAAACGCATTACCGATCGCGCTATTACGATCTCAGGATAGAGTGATATGCAAGCTGACTATATTGAGATTCAAATTTGGCAACTAGCGATCGCAGCTAGCCTAATCCTGATTAATCTCGCCATTTCCTTCGCGTTGCGCCTCGGCTTAGAACAACGCCTTGCGATCGCTTCAATTCGCATGGTGGTGCAACTCCTACTCGTCGGCTATATTCTAGAGTGGGTATTTACCCTGCGCGATCCGCTCTGGGTTTTGCTGGTTGCTTTTGCAATGACCTTCATGGCGGGACGCGCTGCGGTGGGGCGAACCCGTCGCCGCTACGATAATATTTATTGGAATAGTTTACTTTCTATTCTCGGTGCTGCCACTGTCATTACTGGGTTAACCGTCCGAGGCGTTATCGGTGTCGATCCTTGGTACGATCCCCAATATCTCATTCCCCTATTGGGAATGATTTTAGGAAATGCCTTAACCGGAACTTCCCTGGCTTTAGACCGCTTTATGGAAGATTTGGTCAGCCGCCGCGAACAGATTGAATCTTTACTAGCACTAGGGGCTACCCGCTGGGAAGCAGCCCATAGTATTGTCACAGAAGCCCTGAGAACGGGCATGATTCCCACGATTAACTCAATGATGGTGATGGGAATTGTCAGTTTACCGGGGATGATGACGGGACAAATTTTAGCTGGAGCGACCCCTACCGATGCGGTACGATACCAGATTGTGATTTTGTTTGCGATCGCGGCCGGAACCGCCCTGACCACCATCTCCATTATTCTACTCGCCTTTTTCTCCCTATTTAGCCCCAATCACCAACTCCGCCTCGACCGCTTGCGCCCCGTAAAGAGTCTCAATTAACAGAAGCGATTGCAACTAGACAACTTGAGCGTACAGACCTTTCCAACGCCCAAATCAAGAGTTTACCGACTCAGTTCCCTACAACCGATCCGTTGCGTCTTTTTTCTGGCTACCTTACCCGCGCATACAGCTTTAAGATCCCACCGATAACTTCTCGACGGTCGGGTGCATTGGGGTTGTTAGGCAGTTTCTTATTGCCCACGCCCTGGCTTACAATCTGCAAAGCCCAGCGCCTCACTATCGAGGAAACTTGCGATCGCCATTTCAACTACTGCCTCAACTGGGTACTCTATCTCAGCAGCACGAGCGAGTAAGGCTGCACGAATCCGATCGGGCAACCGCTCTAGAATTACTTCAGCATCAGCATGGGAAAGTTGCTCTTGAAGTTTGGCTTGCATAGCATCACCTTTCGCTTGGGATCTGGGCATTATAAGGAGGCTCAGTAGCTCTTAGAATTATGGCTTCTAGCTTAGACCGGCAACTTTCAACCGTCCGCATGCATTGGAGTTGTTGTACTGCTTATGCTGTAACCATTTCAGTGCTTGCATCAGGCAGTATTGGCTCAAAATGCAGAACCATAATTTGCTCTGGACGTAACCCTAAAGATTCGTATGTACGCCCATTGCGATCGCTAAATTCAACTTCAAATGCAGCACCCTCGGCTAGTGTCTCAACGATCGTTCCAACCTGCCCACGCCACAGATTGTACTGAGGAAGGTCAACAGTCAGGGCGACAACATCTAGCAACTTGATTGTGTTGGTTGTCATGCTTTGTACCTCCACTGATTACAGAGGGTAACAAGTCGTTAATTTTGGAATCTCCGAACCATGCTCAATGATCCAGCCACTCCGAAGGGCGGCACTTCTATTCTACCATTCAATTGTGAAGTCTAAAGTATAACGCTGCCCGAACTCATCCTGTCTTCCTAATCGAGCTTTGTGAGTTTTGACAACTTCAAGCAGGATTTGACGCAGTTCTTCGGCATTGTCAGCCGTCATACCAAGAATTGATGAAAAAAGCCGAGCTTTATGCTTACCATCATCATGTTCCGGGTTGAGGCAGTAATCACGCAATTTGCGAATATCAACAACGGCGTTTTCTGCGTTGGGAATCAGCATTAGCAAAGTTCCGTATATCCGCGCAATCCAGCCTAATTGACTATAAAATTCGCGACTTAGGCAATTGGGTCTTACATGGAGAATTCCCCCAACCATCATTTTACGCCTAATTTCTCATCTCAAGGACGGCGCGATCGCGAACTGGGTTGGATCTTACCCGTTCGATGACCTCGGCGATCGCTAACATATCCAACATCATCGCCCGTCCGCCAATGGGAGAAGCCAAAATTCGCCGACGCTTACCTATACCCCTACCTCTTCAACCCTCTACCACTGCAACTTGATTTCTGCCAAACTGAGTTCTGTGCTTGTACATGGCTTCGTCTACAGCTTGCATTAAGCTCATCCAATCTTGACCGTGTTCTGGGTAGAGACCAACACTACAGGATACTGTGGGTAAAAATTCTATCTCTTTGGAGCGGCCATCGGGTGCAAATTCTAAGCGCTGCATGGGAAAATGACAGCAATGCTGCGCGATCGCCATCCGGATGCGATCGCCAAAAGTTATCGCATCCGCTAGCGGTGTATTCGGGAGTAATACGAGAAATTCATCGCCTCCAGTGCGAAAGAGTTGCGCTTCAGCCGGAAGCTGTTGGAGAATTAAAACGGCAAGTTGCCCAAGCAGAGTATCCCCTTGGTCATGTCCGTAGCGATCGTTGAAGTAAGCGAAACTATCGATATCAATGAAAACGATCGCAAAAGCTTCCGCCTCCTCGATCAAATCTGTCATGCATTGCTGTAGGGCGATTCGGTTGCCAATTCCGGTGAGTCGATCGAAGCAATTGCTCATTGGTTTTTGAATAGCTTGTTGCTAGCTTAAGTGACTCTCAAGACTGACGCAACTTTACCCTAAAAATCGGTTTGTTGGCGTCATCTTAAGAATCGCCTCAAATTCTTTCTCAAGAGTGAGGTAATTTCAGTCTTGGGGGAGGCTTTTAGGAGAATTTACGGATTTTAATTCAATTTTAACCCTAACTTATCCTTTCTCTTTAACCTCATCCATAAAGTGAAAGCATAAAGCTTACTAAAGTCAACATCCAGCAAGCCCTTAAGGTGAAAATTCTTTTTGCAGAAGAGATTTCTGCAAACGCAGTTTTTTGGAATTTTAAGAGGAAAATTGATGAAACGAATCAGTCAAGTCCTTCCTCAAGGGCAAATTTGGAAATTCATGGGATTGCTGCTGGCTTTACTCATTTTCTTTACGAGTCTCGAATTATTAGGAGATGCCTTTGAGTTAATGGGAGAAGATGCAGCAGAGTTTTTATTGGCAACAACAGCTAATCCGATTGCTGGCGTATTTGTCGGTATTTTAGCTACAACTCTGGTACAAAGTTCTTCCACTTCAACTTCTTTAACTGTTGCCTTGGTTGCATCAGGTACGCTTGGAGTGGCGGGCGCAATTCCAATTATGTTGGGGGCTAATATTGGGACTAGCGTTACCAATACGATTGTTGCGTTAGGTCACTTTCACAACCGAGATGAGTTTAGAAAAGCCTTTACGGGGGCATTGGTTCTCGACTTTTTCAATATTATCGCCGTCGCGATTTTCTTGCCTTTAGAGTTGTTTTTTAATGTTCTTTCTTGGCCCGCTACTCAGGTTACAAATTTAATTGTTGGCATTGGTGCGATTGAACTTTTTAGTCCGATTGATGTTGTGGTTGAACCGCTAGCCGGGTTAATTGTGGGTTTGACTCAGGAGACAGGTTGGTTAGTATTAATCATTGCCTTTGCTTTATTGTATTTTGCGCTCAGAAGTTTGGTTAAACTGTTGAAAGCCTTGCTCAATGAAGACTTGGAAGGGAAAATTAAAAAATACCTATTTGGTTCTTGGTGGCAAGCGATGTTATTTGGACTTTTGATTACTATTGCTGTCCAAAGTTCTAGCATTACCACTTCTGTCATTATCCCGTTAATTGCCTTAGCGGTGGTTGCCGCATTACAGGCACTTCCTTACTTTTTAGGGGCAAATATTGGCACCTCCACCACGGCTTTAATTGCAGCGCTTTCGCTGGCGGGAAATGGTGATGCGGAAGGAATTGCATCGTTGCTGGTGGCGCTAGTTCACATGGTTTTTGATATTCTAGCGATCGCACTTCTGTTTCCCCTCAAGAAAGTGCGGGAAATTCCGGTCTGGTTAGCCCAAAAATCGGTAAGCTGGATAACGGCTAATCGCATTACTGCGATCGCCTACATTGCAGCCTTATTCTATCTTCTCCCCTTTGGTGCCGCTTGGCTGACCAATGATTGGGATATTGCCACGTTTTACGAACCGACGGTTCCCGAACAAATACAAGGGGAGGTTGTTACCGATCTCGAAGACGCGCAAGATCGCGATCTTACCGATATTACCGATCCGGATAGCACCCCGCAAGAGTAAGCGCGTCGATAGTCGCGTAGCGTAGGTTGGGTTGAGGTACGAAACCCAACACAACCCTAGCTGCTGTTGGGTTACTAACCTACGCGACTCATAAGACTTTTAGCAGTGAGTGTCAGTCAATCAGGTGTTGTATCTCACCCATGCAGGTTCCCAGCCTTCTGTCTAAATGTTACGACTAAAGTCCATAATTGAACCGGATTTTCAACGGTTAACGTTGCAACAGACAGAAACTGCGATCGCTCTAAGCATAGGAGACAGCATGGCTGAACTCAATGGAACGATGATGCAATATTTCCACTGGTACATCCCGGATGATGGTACCTTATGGGATAAGACTCAGCATTTAGCCCCAGAACTGGCAAAGGCAGGCTTTACCGCATTGTGGCTTCCCCCTGCTTACAAGGGAATGGCAGGTAAAAGCGATGTAGGGTATGGGGTTTACGATCTCTTTGACTTAGGGGAATTCGATCAAAAAGGGTCTATTCGTACTAAGTATGGCACTCGCGAACAATATCTTAGCGCGATCGCAACTCTCCATTCTGTCGGCATCCAAGTTTATGGCGATGCTGTCCTCAATCATATGATGGGAGGCGACGCTCCGGAAACGTTTCGGGCGCTTCCCTTTCCCCAGAATAATCGCTTGTGGCCCAAAGGGGAATTGCACGAAATTCAAAGCTATACTGGGTTTAACTTTCCCGGACGCCAAGGAAAATACTCTAGCTTTGAGTGGCATTGGTGGCATTTTGATGCGGTGGATTATAACGCGTATAATTCTGGCGATCGCGATACGGTTTACCTAATTGAAGGCAAGCAGTTTGATGACTATGTTGCCCTAGAAAACGGTAACTTTGCCTATTTGATGGGATGCGACTTAGACTTTCAGCATGAGTCGGTACGCGGCGAGATAACGTACTGGGGGAAATGGTATCTCGATACCACCCAAGTCGATGGGTTTCGCTTAGATGCTATTAAGCATATTTCCGCCTGGTTCTTTCCCCAATGGTTGGAAGCCTTAGAACGTCATGCGGGTAAAGACTTGTTTCTGCTGGGGGAATACTGGTATCCCGATATTCAGACCTTAAACTGGTATATCGACGCAGTACGCGGCTGCATGTCGGTGTTTGACGTTCCCCTGCATTACAATTTCCACGTCGCCAGTAAGTCGGGAAATCATTACGATCTGCGGCGGATCTTGGATAATACGCTGATGCAGCAGCGGCCGACTCATGCGGTCACTTTTGTCGAAAATCACGATTCTCAGCCCTTGCAGGCGCTAGAATCGGTCGTAGAAGCGTGGTTTAAACCCCTAGCCTATGCCTTAATTCTGTTGCGACGGGAAGGCTATCCTTGCGTTTTCCATGCAGACTATTATGGGGCAGATTACGAGGATTGGGGACGCGATCGCAACCGCTACCGAATTATTCTACCCTCCCATCGCTGGCTGATTGATAAGTTTCTCTACGTTCGGCGCAACTTTGCCTACGGCCCGCAGTACGATTATTTTGACCATCCCAATACGATCGGCTGGACTCGCTTAGGGAACGAACAGCATCCTCATGCGATCGCAGTTATCCTGACTAATGGTTCCGATGGGTTGAAGTGGATGGAAGTGGGTAAACCCAATACGCGATTTATCGATATTACCGAGCATATCCCAGAAGCGATCGTTACCAACGAATATGGTTGGGCGGAGTTTCGGTGTAAAGGGGGTTCAGTTTCCGTTTGGGTAGAGGCATAAATGGGAGTGCGATCGCGATAATAGAACTATTGCGATCGGACAATAACATGAATGACTCTGAACAAACGCCTGAATTTTGGGAAAACCGGGGTTGTCGGTTATGCCAGACTGAAGCCTATGAAGACGCGATCGCAGCTTTCGATAGAGCGATCGCGCTTAACCCCAATTATCCCCCAGCTTGGAACCATCGGGGTAATGCCTTGAGTGCTTTAAAGCGGTATCCTCAAGCCTTGGCTTCCTATGACAAAGCTGTCGCCTTAAACCCCCAATACCATCAAGCTTGGTTTAACCGAGGCTTGTTATTTAACGATATGCAGGCCTATGGCAATGCGGTAGAATCCTATCAACGGGCGCTTGCGATCCACCCCGATCCGCGCTACATTCATGCTCAGGCTGGGATAGGCTTGCATAAAAAGCTATTCACTATTTGAGCAAGACGAACAATCTCTTCATCAGGTAACGCTTCCGATAGCGGTAGATAAACTATTTTTTCGCTTAAATGTTCTGGCGTTAAATAATTGCCTGAATTCTCGAAGTGAGGATGGAAGTGGGTTAAGCTAGTATTCCCCCGCGTGGCATCAAAGCCATTTTCTCGGAGGTTTTGAATCAGCCAGTCTGGGTTATCTGCCAGAATTGGAAATACCCAAAAGGAATGAAAATCGGTTTGATTTCCAGGGTAAACAATCTCTGGAGAAAGATTGGCAATTAAGAGGCGTGCTTTAGCTTCCCGAATTTTGAACCAAAGATTATCAAAACTTCGCAATCTATGCCACAAGAGTTGGCGCATCCCTTGGGGAGGACGATATCTGATTTTAGTCATTAAGTCTCCTCCACTGAAGCCTCTGGTTAGAGCATTGATTGTGGAATCTGGATCGAGTTTTAATTTTAATAAAATTGCAATAAGCTGTTGATAAATAACGGGTAGCGACAGAAATTTTAACCCACAATATTTCAAGACTCGTCGATAAAACCAAAGTTCGCTACGCTGGGGATAGCTAGCCTCAATTTGCCTTATCTGCTCGGCTAGAGTAGAATCTTTGATAGATGCGATCGCACCCCCTAATGCACTACAGGACTTGATTGAACCAAAACTGAACAAGCTGACATCAGCTTGCGGATCGCCGCAATAGGACTCCCCGCAAAAAGCCTGCGCGCAATCTTCAACTACCAAAATTTGATGTTTTTGACAAACTTCAATCAGCGGTTGGATATCAATAACTGCCCCAAATAAATGAGCAACTAATAAGATTTTACTTTGGGGCGAAATCAAAGCTTCTAATTGCTGAATATCGGGTTTAAGGGTATCAAAATCAATCTCAACGGGGACTAAGACTAACCCATGTCGCCGAACAATCTCCCCCATATCTCGAATATTCACCGCACTCATTAACACTTCGCTTCCTGGCGGTAAATTTAGCGCTTGTAACAGCAAATCAAACGCAGTTCTCACAGAAAGTTTCACTAAAACTTGCTTATCTCCCTGTTGAAACTGCTTCAGGATAGGGGGTGGTTGAGAATTCTGTTTGAGGATACCGGAAAATAGACTAAAAATCAGATCCGCAAAGCCAATTTGCAACCGAAGTCGCGGGTAGAGGCGAGTTAGCATAGCTGGAGTGCTGAGTGCTGAGTGCTGAGTGCTGAGTGCTAAACTTTGATACGTTCAGTTACCCTAAAAGGTACCGTAGTCGCGTAGGTTGGGTTGAGGTACGAAACCCAACACAACCCATACTGCTGTTCCTACAACAACATAGAACTGTTTTAGCAGAATAAAAGAAAGCCAATTGCAGATCAATTATCCAAAAATCGAATTCCCTGAGCGAGGGGTAACGCGGTACCATAATTAACGGTGTTGGTAACGCGCCGCATATAGGCTTTCCACGAGTCGCTTCCTGACTCTCTTCCGCCACCCGTTTCTTTCTCGCCGCCGAATGCGCCGCCAATTTCTGCACCAGAAGTCCCGATGTTAACATTGACGATGCCACAATCTGAACCTGCGGGTGAAAGGAAATATTCGGCTTCGCGGAAATTTTCGGTAAAGATCGCAGAAGATAGACCTTGGGGGACGTTATTATGAATTGCGATCGCCTCTTCTAAGGTCTCATAACGCATGACGTAGAGGATCGGCGCGAATGTCTCCTCTTGTACAATAGCCGCATCGGGACTAATTTCCACAATCGCCGGTTGCACGTATACCCCACCTTTAGGTACGCCTTCAGTAATGCGATCGCCTCCAAAGATTTTACCCCCTTGCTGGCGGGCTGTCTCTAGGGCCGCTTGCATCTTCTCCCCAGAGGCGCTATCAATTAAGGGGCCGACTAAGACGCCCTCTTGATTGGGATCGCCAATGGGTAGGGAACGATAAACTTTCTGTAAGCGTTCCACTAGGTTATCTGCAATACGGTTGTGAACGATTAAACGGCGTAAAGTAGTGCAACGCTGTCCGCAGGTTCCGACGGCTGCAAAGGCGATCGCTCTTATCGCTAATTCTAAATTAGCCGAAGGTGCGACAATCATCCCATTATTCCCGCCTAACTCTAGCAGACTTCTCCCCAACCGTTGAGCGACGGTAGTCGCCACCGCCCGACCCATCGGGATAGAACCCGTTGCCGAAATTAACGGTAAACTAGGGTGGGAGGCTAGTGTTTGTCCCACATCCGCTTTCCCGATAACGACGCTACAGACTTCCGGGGGAACATCGGGTAAGGTTGCTATAGCGCGCTGTACTAAATGCTGACAAGCTAAGGCACATAATGGCGTTTTCTCCGAAGGCTTCCAAACTATTGGATCGCCGCAGACTAATCCAATCATCGCATTCCATGCCCACACTGCCACCGGGAAATTAAAGGCGGTAATGACTCCCACAGGGCCTAAAGGTAGCCATTGTTCCATTAAACGATGATCCGGGCGTTCGCTGGCAATTGTCAACCCATATAACTGACGCGATAAACCTACTGCAAAATCGCAGATATCAATCCATTCTTGCACCTCCCCCAAGGCTTCCTGGGGAATCTTGCCCGCTTCTAGGGTAATCAATTCGGCTAAAATAATTTTATGCTGCCTCACCTGTTCGGCGATGCGGCGAACGAGTTCTCCCCGTTGCGGTGCGGGTACAGTACGCCAGTGGCGAAACGCTTGGCTAGCCGCTTCCACGGCTTGATTGACTTGGGCAGGTGTGGCAAGCTGGATAGAAGCGATCGCACTCCCATCAATCGGCGAAACTACCTCTATTTTCTCACCTAAACCCATCTCCGCAGACTTGCCAATCCAAACTCCCGGTTGGGGTTGCTGAAGAGAATTAAAGCCTAATGCTTGTAGGTCTAACATCATTGTTTCAGAATTTTATCAATTTTGTTGTCGAATCGCCTGAATAAAAGCATTCACCGCATCATATTGATCGTTGCGCCTAACACATTCTGTGAATAATTTCAAGTCTAGATCGGGGAGAAGGCGGCTATTTTCGCCGGGTTGGTATTGACTTTCTCCAAGGCTATAAACCTCTAAATTTCCGCCTCGCCAAATCCAAACTTCCGGAACCCTTAAACGCCTGTAAATTTCCAGAATGTCAATACTACCACTCGTAATGATAACTTCGATAACCAGGTCAGGAATCGTCTTTCTCGTTTCTAAATTGTAAGACTCATCGGGTTCTTTTCTGCCACCTAACGCTTGGCTTCCTAACGTTGCACTTCCACGAACATAGAAACGGATATTTTTCTCTCGCAAATACGCTTCTAGCAGTAAGCCAATTGTACTTTTGAGGTATTCGTGTTCTTCAGAAAGCGGCGTCATAATCTCTAGAACCCCATCCAAGTAAATTGAGCGAATTGCTGAGATATCTGCCAGAGTAGAGTCAATGACGCTGAACTTCTCCCAGGAAATTTCATGTAAAGTAATGCACCCCGTTTGTAGGGTATCCTTTTGAGGGCGATCGCTCCCAGTTTTAGTCATTACGCTTAACCCCCTTTTGTGTCATCTGACAATAGCGAATTGCCCGTTTTTCAACCCAGTTTATCGGGTAGAATAGAAATATTGCCCAAAGCGGTTATTGATAAACGCCTCAAAGGGAATTTGTTCCTGTTTAATTATCCCCTTTTCGGGTAAATCTCCGCGAACGTGCAAATCGAGAACCGCACACAAAGAGGCGGCGGTGGTAATTTGAATGGAACCCCAATGTTCGCCATAGAATTCGCCGTGATATATCTTTCTGGCGTCGCTGACTTGAACATATTGACCATTTTTCCAGCCGCTAACCGTCGCGCCAATGAGGACGACATCCTGTTGCGTAGTGGGAATCGCTTGCTCTAAAATATCCTTGAGGATCTCCCGGCGATCGCCTAAACCCAATTCCTGAATCAAAAACGACATCAGATAGCGATGTCCTTTATGGCGAATTGTCTTATAACCCAGGTTCCTCACCTTCCCTTCTAGCGTGTCTGCGAGGGTTCCCAACCCACCAGAGGTATTAAACGCCTCATACTCTACCCCATCCAGGGAAAAATATTCTATCTCTTCTAACGGCATCACCTCCACCCGTCGTCCGTTGCGAATGGCATCGCAGGGGTTACAGTATTGGTTAATCAACCCTTCTGTAGACCAAGTGAGGTTATACATCAACATATTAGACGGATACAGGGGTAAAGCCCCCACCCGCATTTTCACCTCCTCTAGCTTTTCAAAGCCGTGACAGAGGTGATACGCCAGAATGCTGATGAAACCTGGCGCTAAACCGCATTGAGGTACAAACACTTGCTTGGCTGTCGCGTTTTGGGCGATCGCTCTAACAGCACTCGTCGTCGCCAAATCTTCGGTAACATCAAAATAGCTAATTCCTGCTTGCAAAGCAGCGCGCGCAATGCCAGGATTAACCCAATAGGGACAAGCAGATACAACACTCTGTTGTCCTTGGAGATATTTAACCAGCATCGCCTCATCGCTGACATCCAGCAATACCGTTTTGATGGGTAACGTTGCGGCTAACCGATCCAACGCCTCAGCATTCGTATCTCCCACGCAAACGCTATAGTCTCCACTGTAATGCAAGAGTTTGGCGATCGTTGCCCCAATCTTACCCGCCCCTAGGATCGTTACGGAATGCATAAGTTGTCTCCTTTGGGTTAATTTTTAGCTTTATTTAAAAATTCCCCCTATTGTGCCGGATCTATTCCGGACAAAAAGATAAGTTGCAAACATTTACACTTGTGGCGGGAAGTTCTGACGCGCTAGAACAATCAACCTTGGGGTTTGTCATATTCCACCTGACCGTAGTCTAGCTTAATGATGCGGTCGGCGAGGTGAAAGTAATGGTCATCGTGACTAATGACTAGGATAGCCTTACCGCGATCGCGCAATTTGCCCAATAACTCGGTGTAGAATAACTCCTTAAATACTGGGTCTTGATCGGCAGCCCATTCGTCAAATAGATAAATTGGGCGATCTTCCAGGTATGCTGTCAGTAGAGCTAACCGCTTGCGTTGACCTTGGGATAGCGCCGTTGTTGAAAGCTTCCCCGCTTCTAACCTCACCTTATGGTCTAAACGCAGTTGCTGGAGATAAGCCTGCGCCTGCGCCTCCAAATTTGGCGTATCTATTCCCAAAAACCGATCGAATAAATAGAAATCTGCGAAAATAGCCGAGAAATGCTGGCGATACCATTCCCGGTTTTCTGAAGTAATGCGTTTTCCGTCTAAATAAATCTCTCCGGCTTCGGGAATGTATAACCCAGCAATCAACTTTGCTAGGGTAGACTTACCGCTACCATTTCCCCCGACAATAAACACCAGTTCTCCCGGTTGTAACTTTAAATCTACCGGGCCGAGGGTAAAATGGCTGTCCTCGCTTTCCCCCCGATAGCGATGCGTCACCCCTTGTAAGGATAACGCTTGCCAAGTGTAATGAATATCAGTGGGAACCGAAA
Organism: Geitlerinema calcuttense NRMC-F 0142; assembly: GCF_030285425.1. NCBI lineage: Bacteria > Bacillati > Cyanobacteriota > Cyanophyceae > Geitlerinematales > Geitlerinemataceae > Geitlerinema > Geitlerinema calcuttense. The sequence goes on from NZ_JASVEJ010000032.1 coordinate 24,692, forward strand.
CCTGTTCGGCGGAGTTGGCTAGCGATAACCCCAAAGACTGAATTTTCTCTAACGCAATACTAGCGCGGCTAAGAATCGGCAGTTGATTCACCAGCCGTTCCATCGGTAACATCAAATAGGTAAACGTGAGAACATATCCCGATAGTGTTTCCGCTGGCAGTTGCATAAACTGGGGTAAAGCAAACAATACAAACCCCACCGCAAAGAAAAAGATGAGTTTTCCCCAACTCGAAGTCACGGCGAATAGGGTTAAGCCATCAACGCTATAACGGCGAAACCTCCCGGCGGTGGGTTGTAAGTCTTCTTGTAAAAAGGCTTGTCTGCGCCAATAATGCAGCTTCAGTTCCTTGGTTCCTTCGGTGACGGTGCGAAAATTCGCGAATAGGATATCCTGCTGTTCCCTCGCCTTGGCTAACAGTCGCTTTCCCCGCCGCAACAACCAGCGACAGCTACCTAAAGCCACCACCGTCAGCAGACAAACCAGCACAAACACCCGAAACGATAGCCAGTTAATATAAGCCAAACAACCCGCAACCGTGGCTAAGTCAATGCAGAGAAAGGGAACCAACCGAACCGCATCCGTTACCGCCTGTACGTCATCGGTTAGCGTCGCCATCAGTCGGGGTATTCCTAACCCTTCCAAGTGAGTCAACTCAGAACCCAGTATTTGCTGAGATAGGGTGAGGCGCAATTGAAAAATGGCCTGCTGCGCTAACCGAATTAGCGTCATTTGCGAGATGATACTGGTGATTAAAGCAATAAACGCAATGCCAGCAAACCCCCAAGCCGCCAGCCGCAAAGATTCCGCCGAACCCTGACTCACCGCTAAACTGATAATGGCAATGAGACTGGCACTGCTGATGCCACTCACGAACCCGGTACCAATTGCGATCGCCAGCATACCCCAAGACGACCGCAACAGAAAAACAATCAACTGCATTTAGACGTTACCCGCTATCATGTGCGGTTAAGAGGGTAGATTGCATCTTACCCCAAACTCTGTAGGGCCTTTAACTGCGTGAGGAATTGTCCTAATGACAGGTACCTTAACCCCCCCCTAACCCAGTCACCACACCCCAAACCCGCTATACTCCCCGCAACCTGCGCCGCATTCTCTGTGTCTTCCCCAAATACAGCCGTTCTTTTGGCACGTTTCATCACGCCTATCCCCTGATGCGGAATGTTCGCGCCTTTATGCCTCCCCAAGGGTTGCTGATAGTCGCCGCCTACTTACCCCAACAATGGGATATCCGGTTTATTGATGAAAATGTGCGTTCGGCAACAAAAGCCGATTACCAATGGGCGGATATTGTGATTGTCAGCGGAATGCACATCCAACGCCCGCAAATTAATGAGATTAACGAACTCGCACACCAAGCCGGAAAAATAACTATCGTTGGCGGTCCTTCGGTTTCCGGTTGTCCAGAATATTACCCCGATTTTGACATTGTTCACATCGGTGAATTGGGCGATGCGACGGATGCAATGATTGAATATATCGATTGTCATACCGAACGCCCCTCTCAACAAGTTCGCTTTGAAACTCAAGAACGCTTACCCTTAACTGAATTTCCCACGCCTGCCTATCATAAACTGGCGTTAGACCGCTATTTTCTGGCTAATATTCAATTTTCTAGTGGCTGTCCCTATCGTTGCGAATTCTGCGATATTCCCGAACTTTACGGGCAAAATCCCCGGATGAAAACGCCGCAACAAGTGCTTCAAGAACTCGATGCAATGCTAGAAGCGGGAAATCCAGGTGCAGTCTATTTTGTTGATGACAATTTTGTTGGAAATCGCCGCGCCGTCGCCGAACTCTTACCTCATTTAATCGATTGGCAAAAAAGTAATGGCTATCCGCTGCAATTTGCTTGCGAAGCGACATTGAATTTGGCGCAAAGTCCCAAGCTATTAGAAATGATGCGAGAAGCTTATTTCTGTACAGTCTTCTGTGGGATTGAAACGCCGGAACCGCAAGCGCTGAAAGCAATTTCTAAAGACCAAAACCTCAGTTTACCAATTTTAGATGCGGTTAAAACTCTCAATAAATACGGAATGGAGGTCGTTTCTGGAATTATTATCGGACTCGATACCGACACGCCAGAAACTGCCGATAATATCTTAGAATTTATTCGCTTGTCCAATATTCCAATGTTGACAATTAACCTACTTTATGCATTGCCAAGAACTCCCCTATGGCGGCGTTTGGAAACAGAAGGAAGGCTAATTTTAGATGAAAGCCGGGAATCCAATGTAGACTTTTTAATGCCTTACGAAGAAGTTGTGAAAATGTGGCAGCGCTGCATTACGGAAGCCTACGATCCAGACTTTTTATATCAGCGTTTTGCCTATCAGTGCGAGCATACCTATCCTAACCGAATTAAGGTTCCCAATAGTCCGGCGCGCGTCTCGAAGAAGAATATCCAAAAAGGCTTAACCATGTTAGGTAAAATCTTACTCAGGGTCGGCGTTTTTAGCAACTATCGCCAAACTTTCTGGCAAATGGCAAAACCGGCTTTAAAGAAAGGCAAAATTGAACAGGTGATTCACGTCGGTTTAGTCGCCCATCATTTAATTAAATTTACCCAAGAATGCGCCAGAGGTGAAGAGTCTGCTTCCTTCTATTCTCAAAAGTTACGCAGAAGTTAGGTAGACTGACATCTTTATTGGTGCCAGAAACCGGGTTTCTCGACGAAAAATAAGGGTTTCAGCTTGAGTAATTGGCAAGAAACCCGGTTTCTCAGACCTTACTCAGGATGGTGCAAGATCTGAAGTAGATTCACCTCTTGCATCGGTTGTGTTACCCGCCGGGGACTTAACTCCCTGGCTAGATGTTGGGTTTCCTACGTCAACCCAACCTACTATAGTTCTTTAGCACTCAGCACTCAGCACTCAGCACTATTAAAAACGGAGAGGGTGGGATTTGAACCCACGGTACCTTTCGGTACACTCGATTTCAAGTCGAGCGCGATCGACCACTCTGCCACCTCTCCAAAAGGATAGCGATTTCTATCATATCGCATTCTTTAGGCGGGTTGTACGACTTGAGGGGAAAGTTGATAGAGATTTTCTTGGGAAACGATTTCGCCGTTTAGATTAGCCCAGATCAGAGAGGCTTGGGTAACTTGACCTTTTTCGAGGGTGACGAGGGAAAAGTTACGTTGTTCTTGGCTTTGGGTTGTAACGATCCGGGGAACGCGGGCGGCGTTGAGGTAAACTGTGCCTTCAGGACTGACGGCTAGAGATTTCCTCAGTTGGGTTTGGGTGTGGCGCAGGTTGTGGTGCATGTGGCCAAAGGCGACGAGGGGGATCGTTTTACCTAAACGGCGGGTTTGGGCGATCGCCTCGGCAAAATCCGGGTCGCCAAAATCGCCCCCCAAGGGATTCCAATCCTTGCCGCAGGGGTCTTCAGCTTTGTCTCCTAGCCCGGTTGGGCCGCAATGACCTAAAAACAGAACCGTGTCGTACTTCGCCTGTTTAACGGCCGCTACAATCCGCTCTGTGGACTGTTGAAAATCCTCCACCCCAAAGCGATCGCGATAAAATGCCGCATTCTTCCAGTCCGGGCCGCCCCAACTAAACGGGCGACTGCCCACCACTGTTAAATTAAACTCAGGAAAATCCAGCTTGTTATAACCCACATGGGTTTCGCCCAGTAAATCGAGTTGTTGCTGCACTCGATCCTCTACATTCCGGTCGTAGGGACATTGACGCTGACCCCAAGGCGAGGCGGTATACCAACAATCATGATTGCCAGTAATAGCCGCTTTGGGAAGCTTGAGATCGGCGATCGCGCTGACAACCGGGATCGACTCATTACCAAAATCCCCAACAAACAAGACTAAATCAATCCCCAACGCCTTGAGAATCTCTCCATCCGTGGCATCCCATCGATCGTGGATATCGCCCACCACAGCAATTGCGATCGCTTTTTTACTCATTCAGCGCCTTCTTTCTATGCCTCTTTATCCAGGATAGACCTTCAACCGGGCTGAATGCTGGGAGGCCGCATTAGTCTTGTTCTTCGGATCTCCCTTGAATTTCTTCTAAATCGCGAATTTGCCGTTCGAGGTTTTTCAGCATTTGATTCAAACCCGGTAACGCTTCCAACTGATTTCCCGATAAACTCGGATTGGCGCGAGTGCGATCGCGAATCTCATTGAGTTTTTGTTGCAACTGCTGCGCGATCGTCAGCGCATCGCGTCCCAAGTTTGCCAACTGCTGCTGCTGGTAGAACTTCAACGCCGCCCCTCGCAACACTTGCAGCGTCGCCTCCTCGCCATACTTCCCCGGCATCACCCGCAGGCGCAACAACAGGCGCGTTTGGTCGTGTCGGCGTTCGATCTCCACCTGTTTGGGTTGCTGAACCGTAATTAACGGTAAATGAGTCAGCAATTTTAACTCATTAATCACCCCTTGAAACAAAGTCGGCGGCAGTCCATCCAACACCGACTGCAACACCCCGTTCAAACTCCATAAAATGCGTCCCCAATCTTGATGGCGTTCAAAATACAACCGTCCAATTCCCCCAACCATCACCCGTCCGAGGAGTTCTCGCAGCAGTTCTTGAGGCGGTAGGGTGGCTAAAAACTCAACCGGACTCGACAGGTATTGGGCTTTGGCATCTAATGCGGGTAAAGCATTTTTAACCGGCGCTACAGGCGGGAGATCAGCCACAGGTGGCGGTGGGGGTTCCGGCACGAGATCTGACTCAATCGCGGGTTCGGGGCGATCGCTCTCCGCAGAAACCGTATCAATCTCATCTGGACTATCAACAATTAAAGTGGGTTGATTTTGCCGTTCTTCGAGTTTAGGTTTTTGCGGCTTCCAAGCCGGAGGTAAATGATTGGAGTTGCGAGATTGTTGCGATCCAGCTTGATTTAAATAAGCCGTCAGCATCGATTGATGCAACTCAGAGGTAATGGGACGCGGAACCAGGGAATAATTGAGATAAGCCAATATGCGCCGCACATAATCGAGGGCCCCATGATCTTCGCGATCCACCATCCCCAAATTCAAGACGCTTCCTTCCAAAGAAAGCGGTAGCACTTGATGATAGAGACAGGCTTCAAAAGGTAAGACGCCATCAATGAGATGAAACATTTGCTCCCGATCCAGATGCACTGCATCCGAACGACCATCGGGAGTCAACGGGGAGGGTTGACGAGAGCCAGTTATCTTATGCATGGTGGGGTCATCTGATGAAGCCGGCATGGATTTAAGGGTGGGTTAGTTTTCTTTTTCAGAGGATTTCCCCCAATATCCGCCGATTTTAAGGGATGATAGGCATCACCATTGCTCGCCCAACGAGAAAAAAACTAGCCACTAATCATGGGTAAAGCAACGATCTCTTCCTATCTCGCACGACCAGTTGCACCCCGAAAAATTTGTCAACTGAACTTGACGCTATCGGCTTAGGAGGCACTTCGCAGCGCCTGAGCTGCTAAATAAAGCTTACTCCATTCTCCCATGACTTGATTGGTCTTCCAGTTCAACTCAGAGGCGATCGCTTCAATGCTTTGACCGGATTTCAAGGCTTCTAACAGTTGCTGCCGATCGGGGGTTAAGCTTTGCCAATACTGATTCCACTGGCTAGGCGTTAAACCCAGGTTATGCTCCTGTAAGGAGGTTTCTAACCAACTCGCCACCAGTTCGGGTTGGTGTTTGAGGGCAAAAATCCGCGTCGCATGATAGCTAATTTTCTCGCGCAGGCGATAGACCTGTTTAATCGGTACGTTCAGTTCTTGGGCGATCGCCTCTTGGGTGCGACCTTGCAAGTATAATTGCAACCATTGGGCAGCCTGGTCGTCAAGCTGTTCTTTGAGGTAATCTTCAAACTGCTGTTGGACGGCTTGGCGCTGGCGTTGCTGTTCTTCCCAAGCCTGATTTTCTTGATATTCAACGATTGCTTGGGTATCGAGCAAACTCACCGGACTATCGGCATCATCGGGAACCAGTTCTTCGGACACCAGACGCACCAAGTCTCCCGTTGGAACCTGAGTCATCCCGCCGCGTTGGGTGCGGCGCAGATAATTGACAAACCGATAGAGTAATAGGGGTTGGTTGCGAATCGGTCGCAGACAATATTCTTCGGTACTTGCCAGCATCAGTTGGTTTCGCAAGCGAGGATTAGCGGTACATTGAGCAATCCAGCTCATTTGCTGCTGAAGATAGCGATCGCTTTGCAATAACTCCTGAACCACCTCTTGCAGGACATCCACCACCGAACGCTGGCGATCGCGACTGAGGGCCACCCAAGTCCGAATCTTATTGCGAATCAGAAATAGACTGGCCAAGCGCTGCATCAAGCGGCTATAGGCTTTTTCGGGCGATACCCCTAGGTAACGCTGGCGTAAAATGCGATAGCGGTAATCCATCGCCTGGTGAGCGATCGCCAACTGTTGCGAGTCTAGGGTTTCTAGGCGGTCTCGATCTTCCCCCAAAAGCCACTCAATAATACTTTGACGAGTTTCCGAATCGCGATCGCCACATTCTTTTTCCAGTTGCGATCGCCAGAACGACGCGAATTGATCTACCTCACTCATGGGTTGTGAGCCTCACATCCCGACACTTTACCAGACATTCCCGCTTTGGAGTTAGCAGGCTGCGTGAAAATGGAATCCCAAGGCGGCATTTCTCAAAACGCCCCTGAGTCAATTTCCACCCCAGCCAGATGTTCAACCCACTGCATCATGATAGTTTAGCGCGTTTGGCGCTACAGACTTGCACAAAACACCCCAGTCCTTATTGAGAATCCTCAACTTCCTCAAGTAAAACCACAAGACGTTGAAGCGTTTGTGAAAGCTGCTTGAGTTCTTTCAAAGAAGCATCCTGATTTTCCGCTAACGTTTGAATGGCATCGCTTAAGGCAAAAATTTGATAGCCTTGCTGCTGCACGCTGATCGCGAGAGCATCAACGCGATCGGAGAGACGCTCCACCGTTTCAGTCGTCGCGATGACGGCTTCGCCCATTTTTTCCACAATTGACTCTAAACGACTAACCTTAGTTTCGACCTCCACTAGCACCAACCCTTACGTCTCAATAATGGTAGCTTGTGTACCAGCCTACACTACTCAATTGAGCAAGTGCGAGTCTTTGGGGAACGCCTCAAGAGCGATCGCGTTCTTGAGCCGACACTTCAGCGCGAGGTTGAGCCGACAAGTGCTTGTAGAGCAAAAGTTTGCGAGGCTTAGAAAACAGCCAGCACTCCCAACTCCAATCAATGCGGTGCAAGCGATACCCCAAACGGTAGTAGAGGCGGCGAGCCTGATGGTTATTTTCTAAAACATGCAAGTACAAATGCGGGCATCCCCAGCGCAGCGCCATCTGCTCGCACGACTGCAACAGAGCGCTAGCAATCCCTTGGCGGCGATAAATGGCTTTGACCGCCAAATTCGAGATATAAAGCTGTTGGTGGCTTCTAGGACTCGTGGAGATCGAACGATCGGACGAGCCGACCCCACCCGGACGGAAGCGAACGCCCATCTCCACCGTTCCCGCCACCTTCAGGGGATTGCTGGAATTGCTGGTTTCAACGGCCACCAGACAGACATAATGAGGCGAGGGCGATCGCACGCGGTTGCGTAAATCTTCAGAAATTCCCAGGCGCAATAAAGGATAGATATAACCCATCGGCCCAGAGCGCGAATGAAAGCTTTCCGCTAAAATTTCTGCACTTTGTTCGACATCTTCTAAACGAGAGACTCGAACCGTATAGGGAAAATGAGTGGTACAATCGCCCTCAGAATCTGGCTCGCAATAGGTTGAATGACTGTAATCGGAATTCACAACGCTCACCACTACCCAGCATTAACGAGCCAACAGATGCGACAAACTCCTGCGCTAGTCCTGCTAGGCTGTTAGCAATGCCGTAGAGCGGGGAACACTCTAAACAACCAGCATTAAAGACTATATTAGGATTGTACAAGGACAGCATCAACCCATGAAAGTGCCAACCCAACTCGCTCTACCCGCGTTCAACTGCGATCGATCCGGATAGAAAAGGTTAACCGAGGTAATGCTTCTCAGGTTATTGGCTTTGTGGCAATGGGGCGCGATTCCGCCAAGGCGGATTGCGAGAGCGGATCTCATCCCTGGCTCGACTCAAGAGCAATTTCCGAAAGCACGCTACGCGAACATCAACCAAGGCTCGCGCTTTCATGTGTTTTAGGTCCAAGAACCCAACAGCAGGGGTGCATACTGGGTTGACATTTGGGCTTGATGCTACCATAGCACGTCAAACCAATTAAAACGTTTACGCCAGTCATTCCTTGCAATTAATTGGTCGATTTACAGCAATGCAACAGCCAGGGACACTCAGAGGACAATCACGGTGCAAAACAGGCGATCGCCTGAATCAGCGCGCAGGGAGTCGGCGATATTTCAGTCAACGGCCCTTGCAACAGGAGAGCGGTGCATGAAATCCCCCCACAAAAGTAAGCCGAAAATATTGGTTGTCGATGACGAACCCGATAACCTCGATTTGCTGTATCGCACGTTCCGCCGCGATTACCAGGTACTCAGAGCCGAATCCGGGCCAGTGGCGTTGGATATTTTGGCCACCGAAGGCGATGTTGCGGTGATCATCTCCGATCAACGAATGCCGTTGATGAGCGGGACTGAGTTTCTCAGCTTAACCGCCACCCAATATCCGGAAATCATCCGGATTATCCTCACCGGCTATACCGATGTTGAAGACCTCGTAGAAGCCATTAACGCCGGTAAAGTCTTTAAATATGTCACCAAACCCTGGGAAGAAACCGAACTGCGAGCCGTCGTCCAGCAAGGCGTCGATACCCATAACGTCCTCAAAGCACGCACCCGCGAACTGTGCCGCACCCTGCGCCAAGAATCGCTGCTCAATGCCGTCACCAACACCATCCGCAGTGCCTTAGACTACCGCCAAATCCTGCAAACTATCGTCGATACCGTCGGCCATATGTTTGAGGTGGATTTGTGCATTTTGCGCCCCTTCCAAGAGGGAGAAATGCAAAACGAGTGGTTCGTCTACGATGCAACCGAAGCCCAACTCAAAGCGCGTTCTAGCGAGGGAACCTATCGCCAAAACAGCAACGGCGAACCCCCCACCAACCCCCTGCACGCCCTTTTAGCGCAAACCGTCTGGGAAACCCAAGACATTCAAGTCATTTACGAAGTCGCCACCGACGAACGCTTCCAGAACCTCGAACAACTCGAAAACCCCGTCGAACAACTGGCCCTCCAACAGCGCTATCTCGCCTTTGAACAAGCGAATATTTGCTCTAGCTTGGTGGTTCCCCTCATCTGCCAGCAAGAACTGATGGCCGTGCTGGCGCTGCATCAGTGCCAAGAACCGCGTAACTGGCAAGATGATGAGGTGCAACTGGTGGTGATGGTGGCCGATCAAGCTGGGTTAGCCGTTTCCCAAGCCCGCGCCTACGAACAGGTGCGCGAACTTGCCAAGCGCGAAAGCTTAGTCAATACCATTACCGCCGCTATCCGTTCGAGTCTCGATCCCCAAGATATTTTTGCTGCTATTACCCAACAACTCGGACAAGCGTTGCAAGTCGATGGGTGTGCTTTATCGTTGTGGACGGGAGAAGACGAGTACGTTCAATGCGTGGGATTATACGATCGGGCCTTGGGGGTACGCTCCACCGATCCCCAAGATCCCCTCTCCTCCGATCTGTCGTTCTCGCCGCCTGCGATCGCCAATGATGCTCAGAACCTTCGTCCCCGTTCGGTTTCCCTCCCCCAGTCTGTGGTGCCGATTACGGGGAACCCGGTTTTAGTAAAACTTTTAGAAACCAAACAGCACGTTGCAATCCACGACTTGCGAACCCACGAACAAGAACGCTTGCTCGATTTACCCCTGCGAGAACGTGCTAGGGCGCTTTTAGTCGTTCCCTTGCTCTCGGATGGGCAAATTATTGGCAGCATTTCTTTGCGCCAAACCCAATCTCCCCGTAAATGGACCAACGCAGAGATTGAACTGGCTCAAGCCGTCGCCGCTCAGGCTGCGATCGCCGTTCAGCAGTCTCGCCTCTACCAAAAACCGCCAGCAAGCCGAGCAACTGCTGGAGTTAGACCGCCAAAAAACGGAATTCTTCCAAAATATCTCCCACGAATTCCGCACCCCCCTCACCCTCACCATCGGTCCGCTAGAGTCGGCCGTCGCATCGGGACAGGGCTTATCTTACGAACAAAGCGCGATCGCCCTTCGCAACCAGCGTCGCCTGTTACGCCTCGTCAACCAATTGCTAGACTTGCAGCGCCTAGACGCCGGACGAATGCAGCCCAGTTTCCGACCCTGCAACCTCGGCGAGTTAGTCAACCAAATTGTAGATGCTTTTGGGTCTTATTGCGAGAAGAAAGGGATTGAGCTGGTAACTCAGTTAGCGCCCGTCCCGCCGATTTACCTAGATGTCGAGCGGTTTGATAAGGTGCTGTATAACCTGCTGTCTAATGCTATGAAGTTCACCAACGTGAACGGACAGATTACGGTGATTTTGCAGAAAGCGGGGGATCATTGCCTCCTGCAAGTGCAAGATAGCGGGATTGGCATTCGCGCCGATCAGATTCCCCATCTGTTTGAGCGTTTTCGACAAGCGGAAGGCTCCGTCAATCGTTCCTACGAAGGAACGGGGTTAGGATTGGCCCTCGTTCGCGAATTGGTGGAACTGCACGGCGGGCAAATTTCTGTAGAATCGATCTATGGGGAAGGCTCAACCTTCTCGGTGTGGTTGCAAATCGGCAGCGCTCACTTGCCCGCAGAACAGGTGATTGAAGTCCCCACAGAGTTACAAAGCCGACGCGCTTCTGTAGAGTTTGCCGATATTGAAGTCGAAGAGTTAATGACGACTGGGGCAGCAGGTTCAGAGGAAAGTCTGCCGAACAACAATTCCGCAGAGGCAGGGGGTGCAACGATCCTGGTGGTAGACGATAATGCCGATCTGCGAACCTATGTCTCTAGCATTCTCGCCAATAGCGGCTATCGCGTTCTGCTCGCCCGCAATGGCGCGCAAGGGTTTGAAGTTGCTCAAGCCCAACGCCCCGATTTAATTGTGACGGATTTGATGATGCCTGTGGTGTCGGGTTTGGAGATGATTGTCTCTATTCGCAACTGCGACGAGATTAAAGGGACGCCCATTGTTCTGCTGACGGCAAAGGTGGATGAAGATACGCGCATTGAAGGGGCGGAACGCGGTGCTGATGCCTATTTATCAAAGCCGTTTAACGATCGAGAGTTATTGGCTGAGGTTCGCAACTTATTAGCCCTCAAAGCTAACGAACGCCGGGTTTCTGAGTTGAATACCTATTTAACTGAGTCGGTGCTGCGCCGCTTTTTACCGCCCGTGATGGTGCAAAAAGCCGCAGAGGGGACGCTCTCGCTGTCTTTGCGTCCAGAACCGCGCCTGATTACGATTTTATTTAGCGATATTGTCGGGTTTACCCAGATTTCTAATACATTGCGATCGCGCCGAGTGGCGGAAGTCCTCAATGAATACCTGGAGGAAATGAGCCACGCAGTCTTTGAAAATGGCGGTACGGTGGATAAGTTTATGGGCGATGCGGTATTAGCGATTTTTGGCGCGCCGGAAGATTTAAGCCCGAACGAACAGGTCAAAAGAGCGATCGCGACTGCAAGGCAAATGCAAGCCCGTTTAGAAGTCCTCAACGATCGCTGGGAAACGGCCGGTATTCCCCAAGTCCGTTTTCGCTGCGGCATTCACCAAGGAACGGCCGTCGTTGGCATGTTTGGCAGTGCCGAACGTGCCGATTATACGGCAATTGGGCCGGCGGTTAACATTGCTTCCCGCTTGCAGCAAGCCGCCGAACCCAGTACGATCCTTGTCTCTGCGGCTGTCGCCGATTATTTGGCAGAAGACGAAATTACTAAATGCAGTCCCCTAAAGCTCAAAGGGGTGGATGAAACCGTTCTCACGTTTGCGGTTTCGGCGGTTAAAGGGGTTTAACGCTTGGGTGCGGTTGGAGCGTTTTTCAACTTGCGCCGCCCTAACCAGCCGAAAAGCCCTAAACCGCAGAGTCCCCAAACAAGGTTAGGTTCGGGTACCGATTCCGGTTGTTCTGGTAAGTTATCCCAATCTTGCACTGAGGAACGGGCAAAGCGATCGTCAGTGCTTGAGGGATCGGAAACAGCCGTGCTTTGACCTAGACTTGTAATCCGCTCAGAAGCCGGTCGATTGAAGCGAATTGCTAGATTGGTAATTTGGTTGCGAATCCAGTTGAGATGGTCAGAGACGCGAACTGAAGCCGAGAATTCTCCATAGTTGGAGTCAATTTTCCCACCAGAGCGATCGCTAATAAACGAATGCACCCCCGCCACCTGATTATTGATAAATAATCCCCCGCCACTATCCCCCGATGAGAGTTGATATTCTAAAGGCTGGGCGGTATTGAAGGGATTTTGTCCGGCACGCCTCGGATCGCTAAAGTTGGAAACCAGCAGTTTGTCGTTATAGCCATAGCGGGATAACTGACCGCCCACCGCAATCATATTCTGTCCGGCGCGTTTCGTTCCCCCCGAACCGGGAATTGAACCCGTCAAACCGTTACCCGTTAAACCATACCCTACATAGGTTCCCAGTTGTAGGTGTTCGTTGGTTCCCCTAAAGAGTTCCGCCGGATTCACATTCGCGACTGCTCGATCGAGGAGTAAAATTGCGATATCCGTACCGGATAGTAACTGGCGGTTGCTCGAAAACCAACCTTCATGGGCCGTCACGCCCGCAATACCATAGCGGCTGCCGCCTACAGAAAAGCTGCCTTGCGTCAGATAGCCCTCTGGAGATTCAACGCAATGGGCAGCCGTGAGGACATAGGAGGCATCAATCAGCGTACCCGAACAGGTCCAACCGCCCCCGTCATTTCTCGCCCGCAAATATCCGACACTCGGAAACAGCGTGGCTAAATCGAGATATTCAGCATCCGCGCGATCGTGGCGGATAGTTCCCGCCTGAGCGATCGCATTTGTACCCAGTGTCGCCGCTAAAACAGTGACAGACGCAACAATAAGCCGAGCATGACTTTGCACAGGAACAACCATAAAGTCCATTCCTTACGATCGATTAATACTTCGCTTCCGAAGTTTCTGACCGATCGATCTTGCCTTGCCAAGGTGCGCGATCGCCTTTGAGAATTTACAGAATCTTTATCCGCCAGATGATTCCAAAAAGAGTTCGTGAAACCCGTGACTCTACCCTGGACAATTCCAAGTTTTGCGGTTAATCAACGCCGTTCGTCTAGCCAAACCAAACCCGCGCCCGCCGCCTCTGCAATCACGCTAATCAAACGGTATAGCGCCACAGCACTCAACAAAATCGCTGACGAAAATTGACCATCTAACAGCGCCAAAGCCGTCGCTTCAAACACGCCAATACCACCAGGGGCCCCCGGAATCACTAAACCCAACAGCCAAGCAAGACTAAACGCGCTCATAATTGAGGGAACTTGGTCGGCGCTTAGGTTTACAAAGGGGAGAAACGTCAGCACAAAGCCAACCCCGCGTAACCCAACAAACCCCACTTCTCCCAATAAGGGAACCAGAGGATAGCGTTTGAGTTGATAGCTAGCTTCCTGAGCGTTCTCAGGGGGGGCTTCAGTGACGGAAGGGTCAGCCGTTTCTGAGCGGGTCGATTGACTAACCTTGCCTTTGACGCGCTTGAGATAATCTAAAATTGGGTTCAAAACGCGGGGATGAATGCCGCCGAGTACCGCCACTAGCGCCAACAGTTGCAACCCCCAGTTGAGTTGCTGGCTACCCATTAGGGCAATCAACAAAGCCGCAGCGGCCATTAATAACGGCTCTAATAGTACGCTGAGGGTTGCGACTCCTAAAGAAGCCCCCAGACCCGTAACGGCTTTAATTCGCCCGTAGAAGTGCCAAACATTACCGGGTAAATATTTGGCGATATTGGTTTTCAGGTAAACCATAACCGCCCAAACATTAGAAACGGGTTGTTTAAAGGTTTGCAAAATCCAACCCCATACCCATCCCGACCAAATATGAGCCAGGAGGGTGACGCCCAAGGCTAAGGTTAAAGCGGCCCATCCGGCGGGTTCGATGCGAATGGCTGCAACTTCTCGCCAATTATCTTTTAAAGCTTTTGCTAGAAAAAATAGCGTTCCGCCCAGAATCACCCAGCGCAGATACGGTTTCAGGCGTGACAGAATTTTCTTCATGAGCGTAAAAATCTACAGAAAAAAGTTGCAAATCCATCCAAACTGACATCTTGCACCATCCTTGAAGAATAAAGGGTTTCAGCTTGAACAATTGGCAAGAAACCCGGTTTCTGGCACTGGTGCAAGATCTGAGTCCAAACCGATTTTAGGCAAGTTATTGAGCAGACGCCGCAAGTTGTATTGATTGTTTGCGGGAAATTTAAGGTTGATGTGCAAAAAATTAGGACAGGAGAACTTCCCCTGTCCCAATCGAATTCTTGAATTCAATATTCTATGCTTTAGGTTGGGCGGTAATGGGTGAGGTTCCCGTTAAGGTTTTAGCCGCAGAAGCGCCGACTTGTTGGAACTTGCGAGAAAGTTGAAGCGCGAAGAGTCCAAAAAGACTCCACTGAGCCAATATCGCTAAACCAACGCTAAGTCCGCTAACGCTTTCCACCACAAACCAAGGGGCGCTAAAGGTGGAAGCGAACCACAGGGTTGTCAGAATTGGAGAGGTGAGGGTTCCTGTGCCGAGGGGGCCGGCCAAGAGATAGAGTAAAGTAGGGGGAAGTGCTACGGCGGTTGAAAGGGTTAACCCCGTCCAGAGGACGCGTTTGGGGGATTTGTTCATCAGCATGGCTTGAGCGATCGCGCTATAGACCAAAATCAGATTAGCACTGACGATCAAAATGGCTAGGCTTTGCCATTTGGGGGCGTGACTCGGCCAGGTTAGCACCCAAGTTCCCCAGATTGCTAGCATAATGCCCAGGTTAATTGCGATCGCCACAATTGCCGGACTTTTTTCACCCCAAACTAAATCTTGCCACAAGGAGCGGCGATGGGGCATGGTATGCCGATAGCGCGCCCAGTCTAGACAGGTTTGACAATGGGGCGTAATCGCAGAGACAATCGCCAAGAAGCCGAATAGGTTTAAGCTGGTGACGACTGCTAGCGCGACTTCATGCTCGGAAAGCGGAACAATAAACCCCAGTATCCACAGTTGCACGCTCGTCACTAACCCATAACTCTGTGCTTTACTTAAAATCGTGGCATTGGGGTTGCGAAAGCGACGGTTTAACGCTTGCCAAATCCAGTAACATCCGACCCCAAGCGTGGTTAAGACAAAGCTTTGATACACCCAGTAACTCTGACCTAAAGGTAAGATAAACCATTTGAACTCAGTCGCATTTCTACTGGTTTGGTTGGCCTCAAAAAACAAGAAATAACTACTCAGCAAGCCCGATACGAAATACGCAGCGCAAAAACTCCCTAACCACGGTTGTTCGGCTTTGAGAAATGCCATCAGTAGCGCAGCGCTTGAAAAGAAGAAGCTAACAACACCTAGAAATAGAATATAGCCGACGATCCACAGCAAGTTCATCCCGGCGCTAATGCCTGCGATCGCAAACAAGGGTAAATATAAAGCAGCCGCTAGATAAACGAGAATCGGTACCCCTAGAATTTTACCGAGCAAAATACTTTGACTCGACTGCGGTGTTAGACGAATAAAGTTGAGGGTTCCCCGCCGTTCTTCTTTGGATAAGTCCTCAATGAGCAGGTAAACGCTACCAATTACTAATCCTAGGGGTAAAAGCCAACAGAGGAATTGAAATAAACTCAACCACCATTTTGCCCAGTCAATGGCGCTACAATATCCTTCTGGATTCTGGATGCAATAGGTACTATAGCTGTTGCTCCCCAGGGTGGGAAGCTCGCTGATGCAGACAAGCATCAGCAATGCCTGAGTTACGATAGAAGCTGCGATCGCGATCGTGATGTTACGACCTTTTAAGCGTCCTTTAAATTCGCGAACCGCTTGTGGGTTCCATTCGCCAAACTGTAGTATTGCGTTCATTGTTAAGGTGTAAAACTAGAAACGGCTATACAATTTCCCAACTACCTATTCTCAAACCCGAATTCCCAATTTTTTTGTTCCGGAACTCCTCAGCGATCGCCCTTTAAGCAATCTCTAGATTTTTTAATTCCCCAGTAATGACCCAAGAGCAAATTCGCAAATTCTTTCAAGAACAGCCTTGGTGGCTGCTATTCCTGGGCTTTTTGCCATTACCCGCGATGCTAGCAATTGCTAAGAGCGATTTTAACTCAGCTTCAACTGCTCCTTCAGTGATTCAAAGCATCAAACCTTCTCCGGTTGTAGAACCTACCCCCACACCGCTTCCTACACCTAGCGTTGAACCCTCTGTACCGCCAGCACCAACCCCGGAGGCTTCTCCTTCTCCCCAACCCCCGCAAAACCCGACATCACCCGAACTCACAGAAGCTGAAAAGGCTTTGAATGAAGCGGCTAAAGCCCGATATGTGGCCTCTTTACCTTCTGTAGATTCAACCATTGAAATGCATGTGGCGATCGCAACGAAAGTGCCTACTTTAACGCTGAGTTCCTCTATCCAAGCTCAAGTTTACGACCAAAGCGGCCAACTGCTCGCCCAACTTGCCCCCCACGAAACCTATACCTTATCTGCATCAGCATCGGGAATGAGTTTAAATACCCAAAGCCTCCCGGCGGTGGTGTTCTTAGATGCATCTCACCAAGGCTTAACCACCATTGGAAATCGAACCTATCGCGGGCGATTTTTGTTTGTGGCTGATGGGGGTGTATTATGGGCCGTTAACTATATTAATTTGCGCCAATATCTGTATAGCGTCGTTGCTAGCGAAGTCTCGCCAAGCTGGAAAACGGAGGCGCTGAAAGCTCAGGCGATCGCGGCGCGTTCCTATGCCTTAACCTATTACTTTAAACCTGTCAGTTCGTTTTATCATCTCGGTTCAGACGAGTATTATCAAGTCTATAGCGGCATTGACCGAGAAGCCGAACGCACCTCCCAAGCCGTAGACGAAACCGCAGGCGAGTTTGTCAGCTATAAAGGTGGAATCGTTGAGTCGCTGTATGCTGCATCTGATGAAATTGTCGCGGAAGCTTTTCAGGGTAAAGGAATGAGCCAACTCGGCGCGCTCAGTTTAGCCGAACAAGGGTATACCTACGAGCAAATTCTCCAAAATTATTATCCGCGCACCTCAGTTTCTCGTTTGCGCTTAGAGTTTGAATAGAAAGCGAGCAACGGCTCAAAATCGCCAGAAGCTTGCAGTGTCTTCACTTTGTCCTTTCCCTATACCTCAAGAGTGAAAGAAAATCTGTTATAGAATCTACCAAATGGCAAATCCACAAACCCCAAAGATTAGAGTTTACTAAAAGTATCAACCTTTTCAGATAACAAATCCCCGTCCCAATCTCCTCGTTCGCGATCGCTCAGTAGAATTTTTGACTTGCCCCGTAAAAGATGAATCTTTTTAGCAGCCGAGAAAATTCTACACCTTGTTGGTAAAGCTATCTTAGTTAATTTACGCTTGTCAAATAGTTGCAAAGCTTCCCCCCAGCGCGATCGTAGTTGGAGGGAAAAACTGTTGACTGATAGCCCCTAACGCAAGCCAGCAGAAACAGGAGAAGGTGATTTGAACCCAATTCACTCTTGGAGGCTTTATGGTAAATCAGGTTCAAGAAACGCAAGCCGACTCTGTTAATGGAGATGCTACCGCAAATCCAGCAAAACAAGCCCAAGGACAACTCGTTATTATTGGCGGGGCAGAAGATAAAGACGGCGACTGCAAAATCTTGCGCGAATTTGTCCGGCTTTCGGGCGGATTAGATGCCAAAATTGTTGTAATGACGGTAGCCACAGAACTCCCTAGAGAAGTCGGCGATAATTATATTCGCGTATTTGAACGTTTGGGCGTGAAAGATGTCCGAATTGCCGATACCACAGACCGAGAAGACGCGCGTTCTTCAACCATTTTAGAATCTATTGATAAAGCAACAGGCGTCTTTTTTACCGGAGGCGACCAAGCTAGAATCACAGATACCCTAAAAGGCACAGAAATTCATAAAGCCCTATTAAAACGCTATCGCGATGGCATTACGGTGGGCGGAACCAGCGCCGGGGCGAGTATGATGTCTGCAACCATGATTGTAGAGGGAGATTCAGAAACCCATCCCCGTTTAGAAATTGTCGAAACCGATGAAGGGATGAGTTTCTTACCGGAAGTGGTAATTGACCAACACTTTTCTCAGCGGGGAAGAATTGGACGCCTTCTAGCAGCCGTCGCTCGCAAACCGCACCTGTTAGGATTAGGCATTGATGAAAATACCGCCGTAGTCGTTTCTAACCACCAGTTAGAAGTGATTGGCGAAGCCTCTTGTACGATTGTCGATTTAAAGGGAAGTTCCCACAGTAACATCGATACCTTACTCAGAGATGAGAACTTAGCCCTGTGCGACGTGAAACTGCATGTTTTGCCCGATGGGTATAAGTTTGACTTGGCAACGCGATCGCCAATCCTTTAAGTTAAATTTAGCTCTAGGGTAATAGGCACTTCGGAAGCGCGATCGCTATCGTGTAAGCAATGACTTTCAGATAACCGCCATGAATCGCGCTATTACCCGAATTTTGTTCATCAGCTTATTGCTGCTAGCTATCCTTGCCCCCTTTGCCGGACTTGCCCCTTTAATGATATTGCTCCTGATTTTTGGACTAGGGTGGGGCATCCTTTCCCTAGTCCAAATCTTGCTATTTGGTGCCAACAAAAACAACCCCGATACCCCCTGACATCCCCTATCGATTGACAGATAACCCTTTATCTCACTGGGTAGATTGCTGAGTCAATAAAGTATGAGACGTTAAAAATACCTTCAAAATAAATGGTTATAACGTAAAAATGCTTGGCAATCAATTAAAAACAGTCGGTCTATTAGGACTTTTAAGCGGATTACTCGTACTCGCGGGCTACTATCTCGTAGGGAACGAACAAGGTTTATATCTCGGCTTAATCTTTGCGGCTATTAGTAGCTTTGGTTCCTGGTACTTTTCAGACCAAGCCGCCTTAGCCGCCTATCGCGCCCAACCCCTCCAGCGAGAAGAAGCCCCCCAACTTTACGATAGCGTCGCGCGTTTAAGTAACAAAGCGGGCTTACCCATGCCCAAACTGTTTATCGTTCCCACGCGAACCCCCAACGCCTTCGCCACCGGACGCAACCCCGAAAACTCCGCCGTCGCCGTCACCCAGGGGATTCTAGAAGCCTTAACCCCAGAAGAACTTGAAGGCGTTCTCGCCCACGAACTCACCCACATTCGCAACCGCGACACCCTCACCCAAGCCGTCGCCGCCACCCTAGCAGGTGCCATCACCTTCGTCGGACGGATGCTAACCTTTGGTGCAATGTACGGCCCCGTCACCCGCGATAACCGTCAAGGTGGCAACCCTCTAGGCGTCTTAGCCCTAATCATTCTGGCCCCGATTTCCGCCATGCTGATTCAAATGGCCATTTCTCGCACTCGCGAATATGCCGCCGACGCCGGGGCCGCAGAAATCACCGGAAACCCCCTAGGCTTAGTCAACGCCTTGCAAAAGCTTGAAGAAATCGGTCGCCAAATCCCCATGAATGGCAACCCCGCCATGTCACCCCTACTGATTGTTAACCCCATCACGGCTGGCGGTTTGCAATCTCTATTTCGGACGCATCCCCCCACCGAAGAACGCGTTCGCCGCTTAACCGCACTGCTACAGCAACCGAAGCAAGAAGCGGTGGCTACAGTGAGTGCTGAGTAGATAAGAGGATGAGGGGAGGGGGAGATGGGGAGGTGGGGGGAAAAGAGTGCAACGTTCCGAGTTCCGAGTGGGAAGACAGTGCTGTTGCGTTAGCTTCTGCGTAGCAGTGTGTAAAGTCTGGTTGACTGACAAAACTCCCAAAACCTTAATTC